>JBKOZB010000070.1:0-11364 GCA_046744225.1 Planctomycetota bacterium
AGCGACTGCGACCGCAACGCATTCAGGGCCGAGACCGAGAGCAAGGCCGGGCCGACGCCATGGCCGCTGACGTCGATCAGATAGATGGCCAAATGATCGTCGTCGATCCAGTCATATTGGAACGTATCGCCACCGAGCTGCGCGGAGGGGATGAACCTCCAGTCGGCCAGCACCGGGCCGCGCTTCCGCGTCTCGGGCAAGAGCGAGCGCACGTACCTGGCCGCCTGGGCGACGTCGTGCGCCAGCCGGCGCTGACTTGCCAAGAGCGCCGCGTAGGCCTCGTTGCGCTGGAGGAGGTTGATGTATCCCTTCGAGTGATAACGGATGCGCGCGAGCAGCTCCAGGCGGTCGGGGAGCTTGACGATGTAGTCGTTCGCGCCCAGGGCGAACGCCTCGGCCTTGACCTTCGGCTCCTCCTTGGTCGAGAGGACGATCATCGGCGTCTCGCGCGTGGATTCGTCCTCGCGGAACATCTTGACGAGCGTCAGGCCGTCGATGTCGGGCATCACAAGGTCCTGGAGGATCACGGTGGGGTTGATCCGTCGCGCCTCCTCGACCGCGCGGTTCGCGTCCTTGCAATAATGGAAGACGATGTCCGGCTCGCCCGCCAGCATGCGCCGGACGGCCTCTCCGATCATCGGCTGGTCGTCGATCAGCAAGACCGTGACCTTGTGCTCGGTCAGTCGGGGTCCTTCGTGCATCCGATCCGGCCCTCCTTTCAACGCAAGTGCGGGCGGCCTCATCGCCGCCGTCCTCCCCTCAGGTCCGGCTCCCGACGCTCTCGACGACGGCCCGGGCGATGCTCGACAGCGGGAGCACCTGGACCGCGGCGCCGATCTTCCGGGCGGCGCGTGGCATGCCATAAACGACGCTGGTCGTCTCGTCCTGGGCGATGGTGTGCCAGCACTTGCGGCGGAGCGTGAGCAGGCCCTCGGCGCCGTCGCGGCCCATGCCCGTCAGCAGGACGGCAACGCCGGGGTCGGTCCAGTGCGTCGCCACGCTGGAATAGAAGATATCGATCGACGGGCGGAAGCTGAGGCCCTTCGGCTCGGGGGTGTAGCGAAGCCGTTGGCCGGCGGTCATCACCAGGTGGTCGTTCGTCACGGCCAGGAGCCAGCGGCCGGCGGCGGGGCGGTCGCCGGCGGCGATCAGCTCGACCCGACGCCCACTCCGCTCGCCCAGCCACTGCGCCAGCGCCGGGGCGAAGGTCGCATCGACGTGCTGGACGATGATCACGCAGGCGTTCCAGCGCTCAGGGAGCGCCGCGAGGATCTCGGCCAGGGCGTTCGGGCCGCCGGTCGAGGCTCCCAGCAGCACCAGCGCGAGGCGCGACGCCGGCGCGGGGGAGGGACAGCTCTTCCGGCCCGAGGGCTGGCCGATGAGCTTGCCCACCGTGGCGATCTTGTCGAGCAGGGCCGCCACCCCCTGGGCCCCCCCTTGGGGACCGAGCGTCGGCGTGTTCACCGCGTCGAGCGCGCCATGGCCCATCGCCTCGAAGACCTTGTTCATGCGGCCGCCAACCGTCGCCGTCACGATCAGGATCGGGCAGGGCGACTCGGCCATGATCCGCCGGGTCGCCTCGACCCCGTTCATCCGGGGCATGACCAGGTCCATCAGGATCAGGTCGGGCCGGTCCGCGCGGGCGCGCTCGACCGCCTCGGCCCCGTCGCACGCGGTCCAGGCGACCTGATGCTCCGGCACCGACAGCACGGCCCGCCGTAGCACCTCGCAGGCCAGGAGCATGTCGTTGACGATCGCGATCCTCATGTCACTCCTGGGCCTCGCCGATTAGGTCCACAACCGTGTCGATCAGGGTCTGGTCATGAAAGCTGCTCTTGGTCAAATACGCGTCGGCACCGGCGTCGAGGCCGCGCATCCGGTCCTCCTCGCGGTCCTTGTACGAGACAACCACGACGGGGATCGACTGGAGCCGGGCATCGGCCTTGATCGACCGGATCAGCTGGATTCCGTCCATCCGGGGCATGTCCACGTCGCTGATAACGAGCTGGTAATCGGCACTCCGGACCGCGTTCCAGCCGTCGAGGCCATCAACCGAGATGTCCACGGTATAACCCCGTGCTTCGAGCATTTGTCGCTCCAGCTCGCGGACGGTGATCGAGTCGTCCACGACCAGGACGCGCTTCGCCGCGCGCCGGCGGGTCTCGGCCGAGGCGCCCGCCAGTCCCTTGAGCCGGCGCCCGCTCAGGAGGTTGTCGATCGACCGGACCATGTCTTCGACGTCGATGATGAGCACGGGGAAGCCGTTCTCCAGCACCGAGGCGCTGCTGATGTCGGGGACCTTGCCCAGCCGGGGATCGAGGGGTCGGACCTCCAGGTCGCGCTCGCCGAGGAAGCCGTCCACAATCATGCCGAAGCGGTGGCTGCGGTCGCTGGCGACGACCACCGCGAGCGTCTCGCCCGCGGCCGAGGTCGAGGACAGTTCCAGCACCTGCGCCGCATCGACGAGCCCGACCGGCTGGTCGTCCATCGCGAAGTGCCTTCGCCCTTCGAGCACCTTCAGTTCGTCGTGCCGCAGCACCAGGATACGGTCGATCCGGTTCAAGGGGAAGGCATAGGGCTCGCCCGCGATCTGCACGAGTAGGGCCCGGATCACCGACCGCGTGATCGGGAGCAGGAGCGTGAACCGCGTCCCCTTGCCGACCTGTGTGCTGACGCGGACGATGCCGCCAACGGCGCGGACCATGCTCTGCACGACGTCGAGGCCGACACCGCGCCCGGAGATCTCCGTCACCGCGTCCTTGGTCGAGAAACCGGGCAGGAAGAGGAATTCGAGCAGCTCGGCCTCGCTCATCTGCGCGGCCATGGCCGCGCTGGCCAGCCCGCGCTCGACGACCTCGGCACGGAGTCGGTGCGGGTCGATCCCCCGGCCGTCGTCGCGGAGCGTGATCTGCAACATCCCGGCGCGGTGGCGGGCCTCCAGCCGGATGGTCCCCACGGGGTTCTTGCCGGCCGCGGCGCGCTCCTCGGGCCTTTCGATCCCGTGGTCGAGCGCGTTGCGGATCAGGTGGTGGAGCGGCGCTTCGAGCTTTTCGAGGATGTCGCGATCGACCCCGGTGCTCTCGCCCCGGATCTCCAGTTCAACCCGCTTGCCGAGCTGCCGCGCGATATCGCGCACCGCCCGGGGAAACCCCCGGACGCCGTCGGCCAGCGGGCGCATTCGGCTGGCGAGGACCTCGTGATGCAAGCGGCCCGAAAGGTCCTCGCTCCGCCGGGCATAATCCTCGATCTCGCTGAGCGTGTCGATCAGCGCCTCCGCGCACTCGGCGGCCTGGGCCTTGGCCCGGCCGATCGGCTCGCGCGCGACCGCCGCGCGCTCCTCCAGCGCGTGCAGCGTCTCGATCAGCGCCGACTGCCGGTTCCGGAGCGCCTGGAGCGCATGAACCAACGGCTGGAGCTGCCGTGACTGGACCAGCGACTCGCCAGCCAGCGCCACGAGTCGCGTCAGGCTTTCCGCCGTCACCCGGACGACGCGCTCGGCGGGCTCAGCGGCTTTCGGGGACGCGGCGGGTTCCGGGGCCGTCGGCTTGTCCGTGGTGGTGGGGGAACTGGGGGCCGAACTCTCGCCCTCCCACCCCAACCCTCTCCCACAAAGGGGGAGGGAGTTTTCTGAACCTTTCCCAGGGCGCGAGGAGCTTTCCGACCCCCTCCCCCCTTGTGGGGGAGGGCTGGGGTGGGGGATCTCCGCGTCAACCACCGGCGCCTGGACCGTCGGCTCTCCGCGAAGGATGCCGTTCAGATCGGCCACCATCGCCTTGATGACGGGCTCGTTCTCCGACTGCCAGGGCGCGACCTGGTCTTCCGGGACCTGTGAGATCCGCGTCAGCAGATCCACCGCGCTCAGCAAGAGATCAACATGGCCGGGAAGGAATTGAATGGCCCCATTCTGAGCGGCGACGAAGCAGTCTTCCATCGCGTGCGCGACGCGGACGGCGGAATCGACGCCGACGATCCGCGCCGCCCCCTTGAGTGAATGTGCGGCACGCATCATCGGCTCGATGGCCGCCGGTGCGGCCTCGGCCCCTTCCAGTGCAAGCAGGCCCGACGAGAGGACCGCCGTCTGGCTCTCCGTCTCGGCGCGGAACAGCTCCATCATGGAAAAGCCGCTCAGGTCGTCGCCCACTCGCCCAGGCTCCTTAATCCCGAGAAGACCCGTTGCTCGTCCAGATATCCGACGCTCCGGCCATCCCAGGTGAAGACCGACTGGCTGAAGCTGACGGCGGGGTTGGCCAGCGTGGAGGGGACGGCCCGAAGCTGGTCGCCGGGGACCCGGTGGACGCCCAGCACCTCCTCGGCCATGAAGACCCAGGGCTCGTGGGCCTGCTGGATAACGATCATCCGGGGGATCGAAGGTCGTGATCCAGAGACAGGGGACGGCTCGACCCCGAGCAAGCCGTGCAGCGACGCGCAAAGATAGAGCCGGCCCCGGATGTTTACCAGCCCCGCGATGACCCGGTTTGTCCGGTGCGGGACCCGGTGCACGGGGCGGACCGCCGTCACCTCGACGACCAAGCCCGTGCCGAGCGCGAGCCATTCATCCTGGAGCCGGAAGATGACGAGACTGACGTCCCGTTCGTCGGCGGCGACGATCGCCTGAGGGCCGCCGAGCAATTCGTTCCACTCGGCGAGGTAGCCCTCGGGGGCGGGCCGGTCGAAGAACGCGCGGGCGGCCGAGGCGAACACGGGGCAGTTCCGGCAGTGAATGAACTCGGCCAGCTTGGGGCAACTGTGGTCGCCCGAGACCCCGATTTTGTTCCAGCAGTCGCCGGCCGGACTGGTCATGGCCAGGGGCTCGACTCGGGTCATGGTTTCTCTCTCCTCTGGCGGACCCGATCGGCCCGGCGTCGATAGCCGGCCGCCGCGGCCTGGTCGCCCCGGCGCCCCGCGATCAGGGCCAGGGCCAGCAGCGCTTCATCGTGCTGAGGGTCGAGGTAGACCGTCTTCTGCCAGCACTCCTCGGCCCGCCGGGCGTCGCCCTCGGCCTGCCGGATCATCCCGAGCAAGAAGTAGGCCGGGGCGCTCGGGCCCGACTCGCGAAGGAAGCGCTCGCACTGCTCGGCCGCCTCGCTGTTCTTCCCTTGGTCGGCAAGCACGGCGGCTTCGTCGAGGAGGGGCGAGAGGGCGTTCGCCTCCACCGACTCGCTGGCGCTCTCATTATTTCTCCCTCCCCGCTTGTGGGGGAGGGTTGGGGTGGGGGGTATCACCTTCGACATCGGCTTCCGCCCCCCACCCTGGCCTTCCCCCACAAGCGGGGAGGGGATCGGAGACCGTGTTTGGGCTTTCTTCCGTCCCGCCGGAGCGCGCGGCGCGATCGAAATCGGACCCGGCTCCACATGCTGGTAGGCGAAGCAGCCCTTCTCGCCCACCGGCTCGAACCGCGTCTCGCCGATCTCCGGGCGCTCGGAGTGACCGAGGAAGAGGAGGCCCGGCCGCGCGAGTAGGCGGTCGAGCGTGTCGAGCGCACTCCGGCGCGAGTCGAGGTCAAGGTAGATCAGCAGGTTGCGGCAGAGGATCACGTCGTAAGGCGGCTCGTCCCGTAGCAGGTGCGGGTCGAGCAGGTTCCCGCGCTGGAACCGGACCGACGCCCGGATGGCCGGGTCGAGTTCGTACCCCTTCGGGTGCGCGCGGAAGTAACGCGCGCGGCGCTCGGGGTCCATGCCGCGAAAGGCATGCTCGCCGTAGATCCCCCGCGCGGCGCGGTCCAGCGAGCGTCGGCTGACGTCCACGGCGTCGATCGTCCCGCGTTCGGGCGGAAGCCCAAGCCCCCGCAGCGCGATCGCGATCGAGTACGGCTCCTCGCCCCCAGCGCAGGGGATGCTCAGCACCCGGAGCTGAGGCCGCGTCGGCTCGAACAGCCAGTGCGCGCGGACGTGGTCCCGAAACAGCCGGAACGAGGCCTCGTCACGGAAGAACCAGCTCTCGGGGATGACCACCTCCTCGATCAGCGCGTCTTGCTCGTCGCGCGAGTCGCGCAGGAGGCGGACGTAATCGGCCTGGTGCCGCAGCCCGAGCGCCGACATCCGCGCGTGCAAGGCCTGCGCGAGCAGCCCGTCGCCCACCGTGCTCGGGTCGAGCCCGATCCGCTCCGCCAGCATCCGCGCAACCGCCATATCCCCCTTCATGGCGCCTCCGACGGACCACCGAGCCAGGCGCTCCGGAGCGACCCGCTCAAGACCCGGTCCACCTCGATCAACTGCACAATCCCCTCGCCCATCTGGACGATCGAGCCGAGGTAAGGGGCCTGCTCCAGCCGCAACAGCGGGCAAACCACCTGGTCATCCTGGACCTTCCTCACGTGTGTGACCTGCTCGGCGACCAGTCCGAGCCACTCGTGTTCCTTTGATCCCCTCGGCGCGGCGTCGGCCACGATGATCCGCGTGCTGAGTCGAGGCCGGCAGGCCGCCGAGCCCAGCAGCAAGCCGAGGTCGATCACCGGGACGACCTGCCCGCGGTACCGGAACAGCCCGACCAGCGCCTCAGGCGCGTGCGGGGCCGCGCGTAGCTCGACCCTTGGCACGACCTCAACCACCCGGTCGGCCGCGACCGCGTACCAGCCCTCGATCACTCGGAACATCAAGAGCAGCATCCAAAGACCCTCATCGGCGCCGGCGATCCCGTGCTATGGATGTCTTGAGGTGACGCCGCATCTCCCTCCCGACCAGCGGAGGATAGAATAACCACGGAGGGCATTATGGAAACCACCAAGACATCATCGGCCATCCCGCCCGAGATCATGGCCGAGCTTCAGAAAGCCGCGGATAGGGCCGCCAAGGGGATCAGGGACCCCGAGGCGATGCGAGAAGCTTGTGAACGCATGGACAGGTTGCGTGAGGAGATTTACCGCAAGCACGGGCTTCTGGACATCGGCGTGCCCGCCATCCGCGCGCTGCGGGATGAATGAGGTACGTCCTGGACTCCTGCGTCGGCATCAAGTGGCTCCTGCGGGAGACAAACTCAAGGCGCTCCGTGTCCGCGACGACTTCCGCAACGGCCTGCACGAGCTGCTGGCACCCGATGTGTTTCCAGTCGAGGTCGCCCACTCCCTCACGAGAGCAGAGAGACAGGGGAGGATCACTCCCGCCGAGGGGGCCGCGCACCTGTGGGACATGTTCGGGACTCTTCCGACATTGCACCAAACCCTTCCACTCCTGCCGAGGGCGTACGAAACCTCCTCCCTGGCGCGGATCGGGGTCTATGACTGCCTCTACGTCGCCTTGGCCGAGCGGGAGGAGTGCGAGCTGCTGACGGCTGATGACCGACTGGTTCGAACCCGCAACTGTCCTTCCCATTCATCACCTCGCTCGCCTCGCTGCTGTGACTCGTTCGACTCCGATACCGGAGCCTTGCGAAAGATCACCTCCTCATCTCTAAAGCGTGCCGACGGGAACCAACCAAGGACCGGCACGCAAAAGCGTGCCCGACATCAACGACTGAAGCCTGCCCTACGCGGAACGGACAGCCTCACCGGGCTCGGGTATCAGGCCGGTGGTTCGGCGGCCGAGCCCGGCTCGATCTCTCTCAGTGTGAAGCGGGAGACCTCTTCCTTCAAGACCCCCACGGCCTCGCGGAGGTAGGCGGTCGCCTTGTTGAACTCGCGGAGGGAGATCGAGGTCTGATTGGCCCCCTCATTGATGTGGACGACGGCCTCGCGGATCTGGTCGGCCCCTTGCGCCTGGACCCGCATGCCCTCGGTCACTTGCTCGAAGCGTTCGGTCAAGCCTTGCACGGCGGTGATGATCTGGCCGAGCTGGTCGCTGATGTGGCCGACTTCCTCGACCCCGTGGCGCACCTTGTCGCTGAACTGGTCCATCTCCATCACGCCGGCGGCGACGCTCGACTGCATCTCCTTGACCATGCGCTCGATGTCGAGCGTGGCGACGGCGGTCTGGTCGGCCAAGCGGCGGATCTCTCGGGCGACGACGAGGAAGCCGAGGCCGTACTCGCCAGCCTTCTCCGCCTCGATCGCCGCGTTGATTGAGAGCAGGTTGGTCTGGTCGGCCACTTTCGTGATCGTCGTGACCACGAGGTTGATGTTGGCCGCGCGCTCGCTGATGACCGAGAGCTTGGCGCTGATCGAGCCGGTCGAGTCGGCCAGGACGCGCATGGTGCGGTCCATGCCGGCCAGCTCGTGCTGCCCGGCCGAGGCCATCTCGGCGGTCCGGCCGGCGACCTTGTTCACCTCGTTCATCGTCCGGAGCAGTTCCTGGCCGGTCGACGAGATCTCCTGGACGGCGGCGGCCGCCTCGTTGGTCGAGGCGCCGTAGTCGACGACCGTCTGCTCCTGCTGCCGCGCGGTGGCGGCGATCTCGGTGGCGGTGGACATCAGCGCGACGCTCGACTTCTGGATCTTGCCGATCAGCGAACGAAGGTCCTGCGTCATCGTCCGGACCGCGTCGAGCAACTGCCCGGCCTCGCCCGAAGCCGTCAGGGCGACCTGCTGGGTCAGGTCGCCGGCCGCGACCGCCTTGGTCACCCGCGCGGCCTCCTGAATCGGCCGCGAGAGCGAGCGCGCCACCACGAGGGCCACTAGGATCACGAGCAACCCCGCCGCCACGTCCAGAGCCTCCGTCGCCAGCCACTGCTGCGCGATCAGCAGGAACGCTTCGTCGGTGTCCTGCTTGACGACCATGCCCCAGCGGAACGAGGGGATGTAGGACCAGACGACCACCACGTTCCGCCCGCGAGAGTCGATCGAACGGCCGTAGCCCCGATGCCCCAGCACGGCACGCTGCATGGCGGGCGCGTCCGGGCCGCCGATCCGCACCCGCCGGCGGAAGGCCGACGCGGCGTCGAACCGCGAGGGGGAGACGAAGATCAGCTCGTCGCCGTCCCGCATTGCTGCCAGCGTCTCGCCCGTCTCGCCGAGCCCCGCGTAGTCGTTGAAGACGCGGAACACCTGCTTGTTGCCGAACTCGAAGACCACGACCCCGAGCGCCACGCCGTCCTTCATGATCGGACCGGCCATGAAGGCCGCCGCCTCCTTCCGGCCGGGGTAGAGCTGATAGTTCGACAGCGAAGGCTGGAGCAGCATCCTCGCCCGCTCGAAGACGTCGGCGAACTCGGTTCCTCGGAAGGGGCCGGTCAGAACGATTTCTCCCGGCTCCATGAACGGCTCGTGCGAGAGCAAGAGGACGCCCCGGATGTCGAAGATGTGGAGGTTCCTGTAACCGTAAATGTCCACGAACCGCGTGAGATTGGAGCGGTGCCGGTCCGCCAGTTGGCGGTACTCGGGCGAGTCGGGCTTGTGTTTCTCGAGCGCCTGGCCCAGCTCGCTGAGTGCCAGGAGGATGCCGGGGGCGTTTCCCAGGACGAGCGCATCGCCCCGACGCTCGCGGATGAAGCTTTCGAGTTGGGTGGTCTTGGCCTCCGAGACCAGCATCAGCCTCTCGCGGACGGAATGCTCGAGCGACCGCCGGGCGAGGAATGTCGTGACCGCCGTGAGCACCACGCACGGCACCAGCGCGATGGCGAGGAACCAGAACAGCAGCCGCGTGGCGACGCCGGAGCGGTCGAACAGGGACTTGCGGCGGTTCATGCGCGACTCAACCTGGGCAAACGAGAAATTTAATGTAATATCGTTATATCTATAATTTTGAAAATTTATCAAGTAATTTATATTTCATTTATCATTTTCCATTCATCATTCCGTCCGGGCGACCGATCGCGCGGGGTTGGCCCACCGGCCCTCCCAGCCCGACGAGAGGTTGCTGAGCAGGGCGTCCCACTCCGCCCGTGACCGGGTCCGCGGGTACGGGATCGGATGGATCGGCTTCGGCAGCGCGTAGACAACATCGAACTGGCCGTCGGCGCGGACCTTGCCCATGAAGAACGGGCGCCAATCGTTCAGGTTGTCGGGATCGACCGAGACGATCCCCTCGGGCGCGTCGAGGCTCTGGCGGCGGACGGCCTTCAGGACCTCCGTGACGTGGTCAGTCCCCGCCTCCGCGACCGCCTGCGCCCAGACCTTCACGCTGTTGTAGGCGGTCGAGACGCCGTCGCTGGTCACCCGGTCCTGTCCGTACCGGGCCTTGAACCTGCGCACGAACTGCTCGTTCTCGGGCCGATCGACGCTCTGAAAGTAGTTCCACGCGGAGAAGTGGCCGACCATGTCCCGGAGCGGGAGCGAGCGCAGTTCTTCCTCGGTGATGTTGAAGGAGACGACGGGGGACCGCTCCGACGTGATGCCGGCCTGGCGCAGGCGGGTGTAGAACGCGGCGTTTGCCTCGCTGTCCTCCAGCGTGTTGATCACCACGTCAGGCGCGGCTTGCTTGATCTTTTCGACGACGCCGGAGACGTCGGTGCGGCCGGGGAGGAGATACTCCTCGGCCGCCACCCGGCCCCCGTGGGCCTTGACGAAGTCGCCGGTCAGGGCGTTGACGACGCGGGGCCAGACCGAGTCGGTGCCGACCAGGAAGAACGTGTGGGCCTTGAGCGCTTCGAGGCACCAGCTCACGGCGGGCGCGACCTGCTGGTTGGCCGGGCCGCCGGTGTAGACGATGTGCGGCGACTCCTCCACCCCCTCGTAGGCCGCGGGATAGAACAGCAGATGGCCGTTCTCCTCGATGACTGGCTTGACGCTCTTGCGGCAGCGCGAGGCATAGACGCCGAAGATCGCGCTCACCTTGTCGATCGTGATCAGGCGCTGGGCCTGTTGGGCGAAGGTCGCCTCGCTGGAGCGGCCGTCGGCGATGACCCAGGTCACGGGCCGCCCGAGCAACCCCCCTTCGGCGTTGATCTCCTCGAGCGCGAGCACCTCCGCGTCAATCATTGGCTTCTCGCTGCCGGCCAGCGGCCCCGTCTGCGAGTGCAGCAGGCCGACGACGATCGGCGGCTGCGCGCCGGCCCGGCCGAAGAGCGCGTATCCCCCCGCCGCCAGCGCCAGGATGACGAGGCCGATCCCGATCCACACTCTCCGCCTCATCGCACACATCTTCCGTCCACCGCCGCCAAAGAGGCGCGATGATCGAACAGCCCGAACGGCAGAGCATCTTGCTCAACAATTATAACCGATGAAAATGCCAGCGATGACGCGGACGCCAAGAACCGATCCCGGTTGGAGAGGCTCTCCTCCCGATCCATGATAGCATGGTGCGACAAGGCACGTTCCTCGACCTGGGCGACCCGTGGATCGAGCATCGGCGCCACACCCCCACGCCCCCGCTCCCGGACCGGCTCCGTCCGCTGGCACCCCACGTCCTGCCCCTGATGCGCCCCGGGGCGGACGACCGCTCGATCGCCTCGTCGTTGGGAATCAGCCGGGGGGGACGAAGCCATCCGTTGGCCGTCAGGGTCGCCTGGCGGAGCGAGCCCGGCCCGCTGTCGTTGGTGTTGGTGACGAGCAGTTCG
>JBKOZB010000104.1:0-9797 GCA_046744225.1 Planctomycetota bacterium
CTTGAAGCGCGGGCTCGACGTGCTGCGCGAGTTGGCCCGGACGCCCCAGAGAGCATCGGTTTAAGTTCCGCCCTCCCCGGCAGTCAGATGCGCGACGAAGGCGGCGTGCTCGGGCGTGGCCAGGCCTCGCTCCAGGATTTCGACGAGCCGGGCGAGGTCGTCGGAGAAGAGCGCCTCGGGATCGAGCCAGAGCCCGGGAAAGACCTGGGAGCGGAACATGCCATCCGGCCCCGGCGGTAAGTCCTCAAACCGCCCCTCGCGATGGAGGAACCAGTGGACCCGATCGGGGTCGAGTTCCACGACGACATATTCGCGGACGCCGGCCCGCTCATAATCGCCCTTCTTCTTGCCCAGGTCGAACTTGCGGCTTGATTTGGCGATCTCGACCACCAGTTCGGGAGCCCCGGTCACGTAGCCACCCACGATCCGAGTCTGTCCACCCCTCTCCTGAGGAATTCGAAGTTGAAGGTCCGGTTGAGTCTCGCTCTTGTTGCCCAGAATGGTTGTGGCGTTGGACGAGGCTCGAAGCCCGGGAGTGAATCGGCGATAAGAGCCGAGCCAGTACGCGACGTCCGCGTCGGTTCCTCCGTGATCGTCGAAGAGGGGTGACGGCATGTAGACGACTCCCTCGACCAGCTCGGCCCACGTCCCCGGCGGCATCGCCTCATAACGCTCGTGAAAGGTCGGCTGGTCGAGCCGCTCGCCCGCGACCAGGGGAGGCAGCACGCGGCGGTCCGGTCGTTCGATCGTGCTCATCGCGGCGGCCTCCTGGCTTGGCTGGGAGTCTCGGTGTCTCGCCCCGGCTCAGGCGCTCTCCTTCTTCCGCTCAGAGGCCGTCTTGGCGGGGGTCAGCGGCAGAGGGGGAATGTCGAAGAGGTTCCGCTCCTTGCGGACGACCTCGGGCGTGACCACGAACCGGCCCTTTTCCTTCGCCATGCGGTCGGGGAGCTCGTACATGATGTCGAGCATCACGTCCTCGACGATCGACCGCAGGCCGCGGGCGCCGGTGTCCTTGGCCTTGGCCTTCTTGGCGATCTCCAACAGGGCCTCGGGGGTGAATTCGAGGTCGGCCCCCTCCATCTCGAAGAACTTGCGGTACTGCTTGACTAGGGCATTGCGCGGCTCGGTCATGATCTGGACCAGGGCGTCCACGTCAAGCGGCATGAGCGGGCAGATGATGGGCAAACGGCCGACGAACTCGGGGATCATGCCGAACTCGAGGATGTCGTCGGACGTGATGCGGTCGAGCAAGGCCCCGAGCTCGCCGTGGTGCTCGGCCTCGGACTGGCTGCCGAAGCCGATCGTCTTGCGGCCGACGCGGCGGGCGATGATGTTGTCGAGCCCGACGAACGTCCCGCCGCAGATGAACAGGATGTTCGTCGTGTCCATCTGGATGTACTGCTGCTCGGGGTGCTTGCGCCCCCCCTGGGGCGGGACGTTGGCGATCGTCCCCTCGAGCATCTTCAGGAGCGCCTGCTGTACCCCCTCGCCCGAGACATCGCGGGTGATCGAAACGTTGTGATTCGTCTTACCGATCTTGTCGATCTCGTCGATGTAGATGATGCCGCGCTGGGCGCTTTCGAGGTCGAAGTCGGCGGCGTGCAGGAGCTTGAGCAGGATATTCTCGACGTCCTCGCCGACGTAGCCGGCCTCGGTCAGCGTGGTGGCGTCGCCGATGGCGAACGGGACGTTCAGGATGCGGGCCAGGGTACGGGCCAGGAGCGTCTTGCCGCAGCCGGTCGGGCCGATCAGCAGGATGTTCGACTTGTCGAGCTCGATATCGCTCTCGTTGTCCTCTCCGGCCACGAGGCGCTTGTAGTGATTGTGCACGGCGACGGCCAGCACCTTCTTGGCGCGGTCCTGGTCGATGACATAGGCGTCGAGCTGCTCCTTGATCTCGCGCGGGGTCGGGATGTCGGTGAAGAGGGTCTTGGGGACCCCGCGGCGGCGGCGCTCCTGGTCGAGGATCGACTGGCAAAGCTCGATGCACTCGCCGCAGATGTAGACATCACCCGGCCCCTCGACCAGGGGGCCGATGTCGCGGTAGCTCTTGCGGCAGAACGAGCAGTAGGCGTTCTTCTTGGTGCCACCGGTCGTCCCCGAGGGCGCGCTGCCACCGCCGTTGCGCTTGCCGCCCGAGCCTCCGCCCGTGATGTCCTTACCCGATGGCATGCGCTGTCCCTTTCGTCTTGATTAAGGGGGAAAGTCCCTGCCGGCGGTCGTTCAGCCGGGCGTGTGGTGGTCGAGATCAGCCGGAATCAGAGAGCGCGGAATGCCCCGAGTTCCGCAAGGAGGAAGGGAGGGTAGCGCCCAGCGGCGTTCGAGGGAGTCTCATCGTTCCAGGAGGAGCCAGCGCTCCCATTCGGTGCTCGCTCGGCCGTTTGGAGATCAGGAGGCGTCCTCGCCGTCCGCCAATAAACCCATTTTAGAGCACGATCCGGCTCCGAGCAAGGCCGCCGGGGGATTCTCGTGGCTATCGGTGCGGGCCGGCGGGTTGGTCCTGATGTTCGGGATCGCGTCACGGCGCGAGCCCGTCCGTCCCCTGCCGGGCCACCCAGGCGGCGAGGCGCCGGCCCGCCGTACCAAACGGATAATCCCCCAGGGCTCCCGGCGACTCCCAGGCGGCCCGGGCCAGCCCGGGACCGGGGGTCAGGTCGTCGGAGAGGCCGACGGCCCGGTAGGCATCGAGCCGGACGCGGTGCTTGGTCACGCCGAAGCGGACGGTGTGCGCGAGCGCCCCGACTCGCGCGCGGACGCCGGTCAGGCGCCGGACCCCTTCGGCCAGATCGACCGTCGCGCCGAACGACCGCCTGGCCGGGTCGGCGCCCGACAGGTGGATGGTCGGGAACTCCCAGAAGTGCTCCCAGAGCCGCCCCGGCCCGCGCTGGACGATCAGGAACCGGCCGCCGCGCTCGACCAGGGCGCAGGCCTCGACGACCTCCAGCGGGGGCGGTTTGGGGGCCGCGACGGGCAAGGCGTCCTGGAGGCCGAGGGCGCGGGCCCGGCACAGGGCGGCGACCGGGCAGATCAGGCACATCGGCTCCTTCGGTGTGCAGACCAGGGCGCCCAGCTCCATGAACGCCTGGTTGAACGTGCCGGCCCCCTGGGGTGGCACGAGCCGCTCGGCGGCCTGCCAGAGCCGCGCTTGCGACGCGGCCGACTTGAGGTCCTCGCGCCAGGCCAGCCAACGCGCCAGGACGCGCTGGGTGTTCGCCTCGATGATCGGGGCGGGGCGATCGAAGGCGAACGAGAGGACCGCCCCGGCGATGTAGCGGCCGACCCCCGGCAGGGCCCGGATCGCCTCGGGGTCGTCGGGGAAGGCCCCGCCATGCTCCCGGACGATCGCGCGGGCGGCCGCGTGGAGCTGCCGGGCGCGGCGGTAGTAGCCCAGGCCCTCCCACATCTTGAGGACCTCGGCCTCGTCGGCCTCCGCGAGGGCCGCGACGCTGGGGAACCGCCCCAGGAACCGCTCGAAGTACGGGACGACGGCGGCGACGGTCGTCTGCACCAGCATCGTCTCGGAGACGAGGATGCGGTACGGGTCGCGGTCGGCCCGCCACGGCAGGTCGCGCCGCGCCTGCGCGTACCAGGCCGCCAGCCGCTCCCGGACCTGCGCCACCCACTCGGGATCGCCGTCGGGCTCACCCAGTCCGCCGCGTGCCGACGGGCTCCCCGCCGGCTCCCCCCCGTTCCGTTTCTCCTGTTTACGGGCCACTCGTTCCATCCTCCTCGCAGGGCATTTCCCGAGCTTACGACGTTTTTTGGGGAAAGTCGAGAAAAGCACGATTGCCAAATTGACATCCCGTAAATAGGATCTAGGTTACAAATAGAGGAAATACGATCCCCGGCAAGACCCGGAATCACAAAGCCCCTGGGACGATGTGGTCCCGGCCTCCGAGTGGTCTGAAGGTGGCCTTAAACTTGCCAGGGTCGAACCCGAGCGATTCGCTCAGAGACGACACCGCTTGTCGCCTCGAGGAAAGGAAGAGCCGATGTCGTCGCTTCCGACCCAGTCTCCCGCATACGGAATCAACCCGGACACGCTCCGCTCCTCGGTCCCGATCATTTCGACCCCCATCACGTCCGAGATCCCGAACAACTTCGCGCGGCTGGTCCGCCTGATGCAGAGCAACGAGCGGCTTTTCGCCGAGCAGCGGGCGCTCGCCGTCAAGCTCCAGCTCCAGCGTGCCCGGGCGTATCTGGTCGATCCGAACGCCAACCCCAGCCTGGAGAGAGCGAATCTGCGACACCTGAAGACGAAGTATTCCGGCATCCTGGCCTTGCTGCGGGCGAACCGGCGGGAAGCCCAGGCGTTGCGGGCTCGCCTTGACTCCAAACCGCGCAGGGAGGGCGAGCCGTGCCCCGCCCAGGCGGACCCGTCCTCCGTCCTGATTGTTTGAGGGGCAGCCACTCAGGCCGCGCGCTCGCTGCCGGCGGAGAGCGCTTGCTCCTCGAAGAACCGGCCGATCGTGCCGACGACATGACGCTGGGCCTCGTCGGTCAGCTCGGGGTACATAGGGAGTGCCAGGGTCTCGCGGGCGGCGGCCTCGGCGACCGGGAAGTCGCCGGGCTTGTGGCCGAGCGAGGCGAAGCAGACCTGGAGATGGAGCGGGATCGGATAATAGATCTCGGTGCCGATCCGATGGGTCGTCAGGTAGGCGCGGAGGGCGTCGCGCGACGCCGCCGGGACCCGGATGACGAACTGGTTGTAGACGTGGAAGAGACCAGGACGCTCGGTCGGCAGGCCGACGCGCTCGGTCAGTCTCTGTTCGCAGAACAGGGCGCGGTACCGTGCGGCGGCCACGCGGCGGTCGGCGGTCCAGCGATCGAGGTGGCGGAGCTTGACCCGGAGCACGGCCGCCTGGAGCGCATCGAGCCGCGAGTTGAAGCCGACCTCGTGGTGGTGATATTTCGGCTCCATCCCGTGCACGCGGAGCCGGGCGACCCGCCTGGCCAGCTCGGGGTCGTCGGTCATGACCATGCCGGCGTCGCCGAACCCGCCGAGGTTCTTCGACGGGTAGAAGCTGAACGCGGCGACGTGCCCGAGCCCGCCGGAGCGGGTGCCGTGGTACGCCGCCCCGATCGCCTGCGCGGCGTCTTCGAGGACAGTCAAGCCATGCGTCGCCGCGACCTTGTTGATCGGGTCCATCTCGGCCGCCTGGCCGTAGAGGTGGACGGGGATGATCGCGCGGGTCCGGGGTGTGATCGCCGCCTCGATCCCCGCGGGGTCGAGGTTATAGGTGTCGGGCTCGATGTCGACGAAGACCGGCTTGGCCCCCGTCCGCCAGATCGAGCCGGCCGTCGCGAAGAACGAGTAAGGCGTCGTGATGACCTCGTCCCCCGGCTCCGCCCCCAGCGCCAGCAGGGGCAAGAGCAGCGCATCGGACCCCGAGGCACACCCGACGCCGTGCGACACCCCGCAATAGCGGGCGACGTCCGCCTCCAGTCCCGCAACCTCAGGGCCCAGGACGAAATGCTGGCTCTCGATCACCTCGCGGACGACGCGGTCAATCTCGTCGCGGATGGCCTGATATTGGGCTCTCAGGTCGAGGGCGGGAACGGCGGGAGGGTCCATCGCGAAGCTCACGGCGATCACTCCTTTGATGCCTGGGGCGGGCAGGTCCGATCATTTCCCTTCGGAAAAAATCGGACGGCTCATGGGGGCTTCCTGGTGGATTGGGTCGTTTTGATACCCGGGTGGGGCCGACTGAAGTCGGCCCAAAAAGGAATCTCAATCAGGATTTGGGCCGACTGAAGTCGGCCCCACCCGACGCAATCCGCGGATTCTCTCCACCAAATACCCAGCATGAGCCAATCGAACACCGCACCCTAACACCTTTGCGCTATTTTCGTCAATGCCGGTCCCGGAACCGGCCGACTCAGGCGTCGCCGTCGCGATCGATCGGTGCGTAACGTAAGGCCAGCTCGGCCGATGTGGCGAACGCCGGGGCCTCGTTGTCGGTGTCGGTCTGGCGGATTCGCTGGGAGACGAGATCGTCCAGCAAGGGATCGGGGCCGAGCGGCGCGCCGAGCCGGAACTCGACCTGCGGGTGCCGCTGGCGCAGGGCATCGCGCGCGGCGGCCAAGTCGCGGATCAGGTGGACGCCCGCCGAAAGGAAATAAGGGACCATCAGGACGCGCCGGGCGCCCCGGGCCACGCAACGGTCGCCGCCGGTTGCGATATCGGGCTCGGCCAGCTCGAGGAAACAGGCCTCGACGATCGGATAATCGTCCCGTTCGGCGAACCGGGCCGCGAGCTGATGCAGGTCGTCGTTGGCCGGCGCGTGGCGGCTCCCGTGGGCGATCAACAGGACGGCGGTCCGGGACATCGAAAAGGGTCTCCTCGCGCTATTGTAGACCCCCGCCCCGGACCGTCAAACCGGGCGGGGGCCGCTCAGCGCCGCGGCAGAATGAAGGCCGCGCGGACCGGCGGGGGCATCGGCGAGTCGGGACCGCGGACCGCCTTCCAGATGATCTCGTTGAAGGTCAGGTCGTCGGCGCGGTCCTCGATCTCCAGGTTCAGGCGCTTCGACTTCTCGGCCCCCCAGGCGGTTGGCAGGTTCTTCGCATCGAGGTCGGCCCGGGCGGGGCGGTGGGTATACGGAGTCACGTCGGGCTGGTCCGTGAACGCGTTCGCCATCGGCCGCGCGGCGGCGTCGAACTGGCTCATCGGCTCCAGGCCGAGGCAAAGCTCGATCGTCCGGAGCATCGAGGAGGTGCTGTACATGGTCGAATCGACCGAGCGCCGCTTGACGTACGGGCTGAGGACCAGCGCGACCGTCCGGTGCGCATCGACGTGATCTGAGCCGTTCTGCGCGTCGTCCTCGACGACGAAGATGGCCATGTGCTTCCAGAACCGGCTCTTGGTCAGGCCCTCGACCACCCGCCCGAGCGCCAGGTCGTTGTCGGCGAGGTAGGCCGTCACGGTCGGCTTGCCGGGGGTCGTCCCCGCGGTGTGGTCGTTCGGCAGCCGCATCACGACCAGGCGGGGCAGCTCGCCCGTCTTCTCGAACTCGGCCAGCTCTTCCAGGAACCGGTCGGCGCGCCTCACGTCGGGATAATCGAGGTCGTAGCTGCGGAACTTCGGGTCGAAGTGCCCCTGAAGCATCTGGACCGAGGTCGTGGCGGGGTCAGCCGGCTTCGCCCCATTCTTGATGAACTCGCCGTAGCTGCGGTAGCTGACCCCTTTCTCGGCGGCTTTGTCCCACAGGTAGCCCCCCGCCGGGCGGGCGATCTCAAATGCCCCCTCCGACGGATACGGCACGCGGCGGTTCCCGCGATACATCAAGGGCCAGGTCTTCTCGACGTAGTCGGAGGCGTAGGCCCCCATCGACCACTCGTGCCCGTCGGCGCTGACCTCGCCATCGACGTAGAAGTTGTCGAGCAGGACGAACTCGCGCGCCAGGGCGTGATGGTTCGGGGTCAGGTCCTCGGGGAAGAGGCAGAGGCTCGGCTCGCCGTTCCCCTCGGGCATGTCGCCGAAGAGCTGATCATACGTTCGGTTCTCCTTGATGATGTAGACGCAGTGGGTGATCGGCGAGGGATCGCCGACCTTGGCCGGGATCGGGTGGCCCGGCGACGGCTTCGGGCCGACGACGGCCGTCGGGTCCTCGCGCCGGAGGGGGCTGCACTCGTAGACCGTCCTGGTGAAGGCGGCCATGCGCTTCGGGTCGGGCATCGCGACGATCGAGAGCGTTCCCTGGAACAGCCCGGCGATGTACTCGCGGGTCTTGTCCGAGGCCCCGGCCAGCGGGTTCGGCCCCTCGCGGTTGGCCTTCGAGGTCGTCCCTTTGCCGTTGGCCACGTAGAGCGTCTTGCCGTCGCGCGCCACCCGTACTGAGGTCGGATACCAACCCGTCGGGATGAACCCGAGCGGCGTGCTGCCCCCCAGCTCCTTGACGTTCACGACCGCCACGTTGTTCGTGTTGGCGTTGGCGACGAACAGCATCGACTCGTCGGGCGAGAGACTCAAGGAGCTGGGCGTGCTCCCCGAGGGGGCATTCGGCGCGATCGCCGTGCCGATCGTCTCGACCGACTTGCCCGCCTCGGCATCGAAGACCGAGACGGTGTTGCGG
The DNA here is from genome assembly GCA_046744225.1 of Planctomycetota bacterium. Classification (GTDB taxonomy): domain Bacteria; phylum Planctomycetota; class Planctomycetia; order Isosphaerales; family Isosphaeraceae; genus JBKOZB01. Next base: position 8,076 of record JBKOZB010000104.1, read on the forward strand.
TTGGCGTTGGCGACGTAGAGCATCCTTCCCCCCCGCGCCAGGAGCATCTCGTTGGGGTGTTCCTGCGTCGTCCAGTGGGCGACGACCGAGTTCGTCTCGGTGTTGACGACGGCGACCTCGGCCTTGCCCCAGAGGCTCGCGTAGAGGCGGCTCCGCGACTCGTCCCAGGCCAGGCCGTAGGGGTACGAGTCGGCCTTCATCGCGATCTCCTCGACCATCTTGCCCGACGCGAGATCGAACCGGGAGACCGAGTGGCCGAAGGCGTTCGCGGCCCAGAGCGCCTTGCCGTCGCACGAGACGGCCAAGCCCGCCGGGACGCGGTGTCCCTTGATCTGGCCCCTCCTCTCTGCCTTGGGATACTTGAGCGTCGTCCGGTTCGAGAGCAGCCCGTCGGCGTGGTCGAAGGCGTGAATCACGTCGTCGAAGCCCCCGCCGGTGTAGAGCCGCTTGCCGTCGTGCGACCAGACGAGCCCGGCGAAGGTCTCGGGCAGGGCGTACCGGCCGATGACCTTGCCGTTCTCGGCCCGGACCGTGACGACCTCGTGCTCGCCGTAGCCCGAGTGCAGGATGGCGAGGATGGGCTCGCGGGGATGCTCGGCGATCAGCACCGGGAAGTCGCCGAGCTTCGCCTGTTGCCCCGCCGGCCTGAGCGACCACCCATTCGGGAGCAGGACCGTCCCCGCGCGGGTCATGCCGGGCCAGACGGCCTCCTTCTTCCGCGTGGGCTCGTCCGCCTTCGCCACCTGTCCCGCGATCCCAAGGCCCAGAGCCAGGGCCGATAGCCTCGTTAGCCAACCTTCGCGACGCATCATGAGCCCAGCTCCCGGGTGTTCTCCCGTTCGGCTTGCAGCCCCTCGACGCGGGACCGCCCGATCAGGATAACGACTCGCCCAGGGCGCGGCCACGGCTCCGATCCGGTTTCACCGAACCTTAATTTCGCCGGGCCGGTGTTGAGGAATCCGCGGCGGAGCTCACGTGGGATAATTCGGCGGGATCGGCGCGCCGGGAAGAATGGTGCCGTGCGGGCCGCGCACGAAGAAACCGAGGGACGACTTGGCCGGGGCGCCGACGAAATCGAGGGTGAAATACACGTTCGGGCTGATGTAGAAGTCGCTCGGCATCTGGAACAAGTTCGGGTGGACGCTCTGCTCGGCCAGGGCGTTGAGGATGGCGTTGACCGCGATGTTGATGGTGGGCGTCGGATTGGCCACCACCGTGGTTCCGTTCGGCCCCGGCACTGGAGGCGTCGCCGCCAGGGTCGCGCCGAGCTGGACGATCTGAGCATCGGCGAAGGGGACGAGGGACTGCATGGCCAGGGGCGAGGCTTTGAGGCCCCGCATCACGAGCGGTTGGGGCCGATTCGATGGCTTTTGGTGATGGCTGACCGCGAAATCGACGTCATTCTTGAGCCCGGCGAGCAAACTGGCCAGCGTCGGTGATCCGGGCGGCGGCGGCGGATTGACCGTCAGTTGCGAATAGTTTGCCTGGAAGTTCTTGAACGCCTTGATGACAAAGAACGTCTGGTCGGCGGAGGTCCGGAGCCGGGCGTTGAGCTGTTCCTTGAATTGGGGACGCAACTCGAGCCCATTGATCCCGTCATGGTGAAACACATCCGTGTCCCCCGAGGTCGCGGCCGCGGCGGACAACTAGCCCGTGGAGGCCGCCAGGTAACTGCCCCTGAGCAGGCGCCGAAGCTCCTGCTTGGAATCGACCAATTGAGGG
>JBKOZB010000283.1:0-8461 GCA_046744225.1 Planctomycetota bacterium
GGTAGCCATCACCTGCGCATCGACCTTGCGCGAGTAGGTTTGTCCTGAAACGGGATAAGTCTGCTCGAACCCAAACGCCTCGGCCACCATGCGGTCGAGCGCCTCGACCTTGGCGTGGTCGCCGCCGAAGAGGGCGAGGAAACTGGCTTGAGTGCCGGTGGTCCCTTTAACTCCGAGGAATTTCAGCTCGGCCAGGCGCCGCTCGACCTCGTGGAAGTCGAGGATCAGCTCGTAGCACCAGAGGGTGGCGCGTTTCCCGACCGTGACCAGTTGCGCCGGTTGGAAGTGGGTGTAGCCGAGGCAGGGGAGATCTTTCCACCGTAGCGCGAACTCGGCCAAGGCGTCGATCGTGCCGACGAGCTGGCCGCGGATCAGGCCGAGCGCCTCGCGGATCAGGATCAGGTCGGTGTTGTCGGTGACGTAGCAACTGGTGGCGCCGAGGTGGATGATCGGTCGGGCCATCGGCGCGGCCGCGCCGAAGGTGTGCACGTGGGCCATCACGTCGTGGCGGAGCCGGCACTCATGCTCGCGGGCGGCCTCGAAGTCGATGTCATCCACCTTGGCCCGCAACTCGGCGACCTGCGCCTCGCTGATGTTCAGGCCCAGCGCGCGCTCGGCCTCGGCCAGGGCGACCCAGAGCCGCCGCCAGGTGGAGAACTTCCGTTGCGCCGACCAGAGCTCGGACATCTCCCGGCTCGCGTACCGGGTGATGAGCGGGTTTTCGTACTGGGAGTGCGGATTCATGGACCGTTTCGGATACCGGGGAAAGAGAGGAGGCCGAGCGACGCGCGGCCGAGTTCCGATGATCGAGGCTCAGATCCCCCCCAGGACCCGCGCGCGTCCGACCCGGGAGATGGCGAGCATGAACGCGGCGGTACGCATCGAGATATTCTTGCGCTGGGCCAGGTCGTAGACCTTGGAGAAGCTCTCGACGAGCCGGTTCTCCTCCTCGCGCTGGATTTGTTCGAGCGGCCAGCGGAAGTGCTGGAGATTCTGGACCCATTCGAAGTAACTGACGATCACACCGCCGGCATTGGCGAGGATGTCGGGGACGACGGGGATGCCGCGGGCCTGGAAGATCTCGTCGGCCTCGGGCCAGGTCGGGCCGTTGGCCGCCTCGATGATGACCTTGGCCTGGACGGCCTTGGCTATTGTGGCATCGAAGACGCCGCCGAGCGCGGCGGGGATCAGGATATCGACGGGCATGGTCAGCAACTGCTCGTTGGTGCTGGCGTCGCCTCCCTTGAAACCGACGACCTTGCGGTTGACGGCGACGTGCCGATCGAGCGAGGGGATGTCGATTCCCTCGGGGTTCGTGACCGCGCCATAGGCGTCGGAGACGGCGAGGATCTTACCCCCTTGTTGATGCAGAAACCGGGCCGTGTTGCTGCCGACATTGCCATAACCCTGGATGGTAAAGGTTGTTCCGGCGACCATCTTCTTGAGCTTGCCGAGCACCTCGCGGGCCGTGATCGCGATGCCGTAGCCGGTGGCGGTCTCGCGCCCCGCCGACCCGTGGAACTCGACCGGCTTGCCGGTGACGCAGGCGGGGTGGAAGCCGTGATACTTCGAATACTCGTTCATGATCCAGGCCATGACTTGGGCATCCGTGCCGACATCGGGGGCGGGGATGTCCTTGTCGGGGCCGATGAAGTCATGAATCTGCTGGACGAACCTGCGGGTCAGGCGTTCGAGCTCGCCCCGGGACAGCTTGTTCGGGTCACAGTTCATCCCCCCCTTGCCGCCGCCGAACGGTAGATCGACGACCGCCGTCTTCCAGGTCATCAGGCTGGCGAGCGCGCGGGCCTCATCCTGATCGACGTGGGGATGGTAGCGCAGCCCTCCTTTGAACGGCCCTCGGGCATTGTCGTGCTGGACGCGGTAGCCGATGAAGTTGCCGATCTGGCCGGAATCCATCTCGATCGTGACCTCGACCTGCAGCTCGCGATCAGGAGTGATCATGAGCGTACGCATGTTGTCAGTCAGGTCCAGGAGCTTCGCCGCCTGGTCGAAATAATAGTTCGTGGCCTCAAAGGCTTGCATCAGACCGCCGATCCGGGTTTAGATTGAAGCGATGAGGTCGGTGGCGACTCCAGTCCCGATCGTACCGGACCGGACTCCCGAACCGCAATAACCCCGGGAGAGGACCAGGGAGCGAGGTTCGCGGACCGGACGCTCCGGACCGAGCGTCTTCCCCGCAACCCGATTTCGGACCCTGGCCCATGCCCGAACCCTCGATTCGACCCTGGCTCCTCGCCGAGCTGAACTACGGGATCGTGAAGTCGCAGCCGACATTCGAGGTGGCCGTCCTGCCCCTGGGGGCGACCGAGCCGCACAACCTCCACCTCCCCTACGCCACCGACACGTATCAGGTCGAAACGATCGCCCAACGCGCCTGCGCCCGCGCGTCCGAGCGCGGGGCCCGGGTCGTCCTGCTCCCGACCCTCCCCTACGGCACCGAAACCAACCAGATGAAGTTCCCCCTGGCCATGAACCTCAATCCCACGACCGTGGCCAGGGTGATCACCGACCTGGTCGAATCGCTCGCATCGCACGGAATCCGCAAGTGTCTCTTGCTCAACGGCCACGGTGGGAACGACTTGAAGTGGGTCCTCCGCGAACTCCATCGCGCCACGCCGGTCCACCTGTTCCTCTGCAACTGGTATAAGGTGGCCTCCGACCACTTTCAGCGGCTCTACGCCGACCCCGGCGACCACGCAGGCGAGATGGAGACGAGCATGGGGCTGGCCCACTTCCCCCACCTCGTCGCGATCTCGCAGGCCGACCCAGGCACCCTGGCCCCTACCCGGTTCGCCGCCGTCAATCAGGGCTGGGTCGAGATCACCCGCCCCTGGCACCTCCTGACGACCAACTCGGGCGCGGGCGACCCGAGGCCCGCCACCGCGGCCCAGGGCGAAGCCCTCACCGAGATCGTGGTCGATCGCATCGCGGGATTCCTCCACGATCTCGCCATCAGCCCGATCGATAACACCTTTCCCTATTGATGCCGGAAGCCCCCTGCCCCGGCCGGATCGGCCTCGGTCCGGCCGACGTTTCGAGGTAAGGGACCGCGGTGCGCGCCGGGTTGGGTTTGTCCGGCGCGCCTGCTGTGGCTCGGAGCCGGAGAGTACTCCTTGTCCAACTGAGCCTCGCGCAGGATCGGGTTGTGGCTCCGCTTGTCGAACCGCACCAAATGCGGTCGGGCTGCACTTCCACCTGACCACTTCCACCTGACCGCAGAGGTCCTCCTTGTCGGTCGAGAGTGGTGGAAGACCCTCGATTAGAGGCGAGGTGGACCTCTCATGGACATTCCCCGGTGCAGAAATGGTTTACGACTCCGTCAGTGCCACTTCGATTAGAAACAAAGAGAGGCGTTGACGCGCGTGCTGAGGCCGATCCCCGGCCCACGTGCCCCTCCAGGAATCCAGCCAACGCCGCCCCAAGATGTCGCCATATTCCACCTCAACGGCCCTTTGGCGTCCAGAAATGCGGGTCGTAACGCTAATCGCGGCGCAGCGCGATTGATCGGCCCGGAAGGGGCTTCCGGCGGCAAAGTGCCTGTGATCGCATGCCGATACGATCACGAGGAGCCGGCCCGCCGCGGAGGGTGGCGGTGGGCTCGCGGGCCGAGACGGAGGTGGCCCGGCGACGACGACAGGGAGGAGGCGGCCCCGTGATCCCGAGCTTGAACCGTCGGCAGGCGCTCGGCGCTTTCGGCGCACTGGGGGCGACCGTGGGTTGCGCGCCCGGATCGGCGCGGGCCAGTCATGTCGAGGTCGGCGGCTTTGTCCGGAGGCCGGGCGTCCAGGGACGGATGACCGGGGCCCAGGCCGCCGTCGCCGCACTCTGCTGCCAGGGCGTCCGTTGTGTCTTCGGCGTCCCGGGCGCGCAGAACAACGAGTTCTGGGATGCCCTGAAGGCCCGGCAGGTCCCGTACTTGCTCGTGACCCACGAGTCGTCGGCCAGCGTCATGGCCGACGCCGCCGCTCGGGTCACGGGCGAGATCGGCGTCTTCGCCGTCGTCCCCGGCCCGGGTCTGACCAACGCCACGACCGGCATCGGCGAGGCCCTGCTCGACAGCGTGCCGATCGTCGGTATCATCACCGACGTCAGCCGAGGGCCGGGTGCGCCGATCGGCCAGGTCCACTCGCTCCCCAACACCGCGATTGTCCGGCCGATCGTCAAGGCGGTGATCGAGATCCGCCACCAGGCCGAGATCCCCGGCGCGATTTATCAGGCGTACCGGATCGCCCGCGCCGGCGAGCCCGGGCCGGTCGCCATCGTCATCCCGTTCCACTTCTTCAACGAGACCTGGGACTACGATCACCCGGTTCCCCCGCCGTCCCCCCTGCCCTTCGACGAGCCGGCCTATCGCCAGGCGCTCGGCCTGCTGGGCGACCGCCGGCTGCGGGTCGGGATCTACGCCGGGATGGGTTGCCTCGACGCCGGCCCGTCGCTCGCGGCGGTCGCCGAGCTGCTCCAGGCGCCGGTAGCTACGTCGGTCAGCGGCAAGGGATGCATCCCCGACGCGCACCCGCTGGCCGTCGGCTGGGGCTACGGCAAGCAAGGGACCCGCGCTGCGGAACGGGCGTTCAAGGACGTCGACCTAGTGCTGGCCGTCGGGGTCCGCTACAGCGAAGTCTCGACCGCCAACTACGCCATCCCCCGCCACGACAAGCTGATCCACGTCGATGCCAACCCGAACAACCTCGGCCGCAACGTTCACGCCTGCGTCAAGCTCTGCGCCGACGCCCGGCTGTTCCTCGACCGCCTGTTGGTCGATGGGGCGGCGCTCCAGCGCCCGGCCTGCCCGCCGCTCTGGACGAAGATCCGCGACACCCGCGCGATCGACCGCGTCGAGAACGCCCGGCCGCGGATCACGCGCGGCGTCGATCCGATGTTCTTCCTGACCCAACTGCGGTGCGCGCTGGGGCCCGAGGAGCTGATCTTCATCGACGTGTCGGCCGCGACCCACTGGGCGTCCGAGGGGATCGAGGTGCAAGGGCCGCGGCGTTATATCACCCCGGCCAACAACCAGAGCATGGGCTGGGCCATCCCCGGGGCGATCGGCGCGCAGCGGGTCCGGCCCGACCGCCAGGTCGTCGCCGTCACCGGCGACGGCTGCTTCTTGATGGGCGCGATGGAGATGTCCACCGCCCCCCGCGCCGGGCTGCCGGTCAAGTTCTTCGTCCTCGACGACGGCACGTACTACTACATGCAGATGCTCCAGGAGCCCGTCTACCGGCGGACGACCGCCACTGAGCTGGCCCGGATCAACTTCGGCGCCTTCGCGGCGGGGCTCGGCCTGGCTTACAACGAGATCGCGTGCAACCCCGACGTCCCGGCCGGGCTCGGGCGGACCCTGTCGACCCCCGGCCCGGTCCTGACCCGCGTGGTCGTCAGCTACGAAGGCCGCGAGATCCGCTGGCTCAATGCCCTGAAATCGACCTACCTCAATCGCCTCTCCACCGAGCAGAAGATCCGGATGGCCGCGCGAGTCGGAATCCGCTCGCTGAACCGGCATCCCGACAATGATTGAGATGTATTAATAATATAATATAATTTATTGAATTTATTAATTACAACTTGTAATGGTACATGAGAAATCGATGCGCGTCCGAAACCCGGCGCCTGCGGCCGGGGCTGTGCGGGCGGCCGATCGGACGGGAGGACCAAAGGTTCGCGGCGGATCGGGCCGATAATCCGCAAGTCTCTCGCGGGAATTCCTCGATCGGCTGGGCGACGGAATAGATCAGGCAAGATAGGATATTCTGGCTGGTTCGGTCGGCCTTCAGGGCGGTTCTGAGGGCGGTTGGACTTCCTCAAAACGGGTGGGGAGCGTAAGATCCCCCACCGAGACAGGCTGGACGCATGGCCGGATGGCGGCCTGGCCTGTGACGCTCACCGGAACAACAACGAACATGGATGTTCAGACCACGCCGAAACCGACGATCCCCCACGTGGAGGTCTTCCCGCCCCCCCGCACGCCGCGTGGGCCGAGCCGCTGGCTGGCCCTGATCGCCGAGGATCGCCGGAATCTGGTCCGCTTCTGGCCGGTCGTTCAGAACATGGTTGTCCAGGACCTGCGCGTCCGCTATCAGCGGTCGATGCTCGGGTTCTTCTGGACGCTCTTGAACCCGATGCTGATGATGGCGGTCATGTCGGTTGTCTTCGCCACGCTCATCCCGATCGAGCGGTACACCGTGTATCTGTTCGCGGGGATGGTCCCCTGGAACTTCCTGTCGGCCAGCCTCAACGACTGCTCCATGTGCATCATCACGAACGAGGGGCTGATCCGGAAGATCTTCCTCCCGAAGCTGATCTTCCCGCTGACGCGGGTGTTGATCAACCTGGTGACACTGGTCTTGTCGATGGGGGCTCTGTTCCTGCTGCTCGAGCCACTCGGCGCGCGGTTCTCGCTGCCGATGCTTCTCTTGCCGGTGGCGATCGTGCTCTTCGCGGCGTTCGTGCTCGGCCTGGGGCTGATCGTTGCGACGACCAACACGTTCTTCCGCGACTGCGGCCACCTGGTCTCGGTCTTCTTGCAGGCCTGGTATTTCGCGACTCCGATCTTCTACAAGACAAGCCTCTTCCCGGAGGAGTTGCAGCGGCGGTTCTGGTTGAATCCGGCCTTTCCCTTCATTCGCTTGTTCCAGGCCATCATCTTTGACGGGGAATGGCCCGCGTTGAACACCCTCTTGTTGGCAGCCGGCATTGCGACGGCGAGCCTGGGGATCGGTTATGCCTCGTTCAAGTGTCATGAAGACAAGTTGGTATTCCGACTCTAGGCGCGACCGGCCGGGGGAGCGGAGGGCGCTCGCCGCGGCCCCCTTGGTCGAGCTCCGAGAGGTCTCCTTGCGGTTCATCAGCTACTTCGATAAACAGTATTCGCTGAAGCGGGCGGTGCTCGACATGCTCTTGCGCCGTGAAGCGCCCATTCCCACCTCGGAGTTTTGGGCGCTCCGTCAGGTGAACTTGCAGATCCGCAAGGGGGAACGGGTGGGGATCATCGGGTCCAATGGCGCCGGCAAGAGCACGCTCTTGCGGTTGCTGGCCCGGATCTACCCGCCGACCTCCGGGACGCTCACGGTCCGCGGGACGGTCGCCCCCTTGATCGAGATGGGCGCGGGGTTCAACCCCGAGCTGTCGGGCACCGACAACATCCTGCTCAACGGCGCGATGCTCGGCTTCAGCCGGCGCGAGATGCAGGCCAAGGTGGATGGGATCTTCGAGTTCACCGGCCTGCGCGAGTTCGCCGACTTGCCCTTGAAGTACTATTCGAGCGGGATGTACACCCGGCTCGCCTTCGCGATCGCGACCGAGATCGATCCCGATGTCCTGCTGATCGACGAGTCGCTGGGCGCCGGCGACGCTGCCTTCCTCGACAAGGCGAAGGCTCGCATCCTCGGCCTGCTCGACCGCTCGAACGTCGTCGTGATCGTCTCGCACGACCTGGCGACTCTCCGCTCGATGTGCAACCGGGGAATCTGGATTCGCAAGGGTCAGGTCGCCGCCGATGGACCGATCGACGAGGTAATCGACCGTTACTTGGAGGATGTGGCCGCGAGCCAGGCTGGCTAAGGAGCCGCGCAATAATAAGTTGGTCATCTCATCGCCCGGGCTTGCCGATCTTCTCCAATGTCGGATCGACGTTCCGCTGTCGGATCGACGTTCCGCGTCCTGAAGGAGCAGTCACGCCGGAGACTTTGATTCGATCTCCACGAGAGAGCTCGACCTGCTTCGTCGTCCTCCGTCGGGCGATGATCGAGATCCCGTGCCGACAGCAGAGGCTTCTTGACCCGGAGTCCGAGGCGATGCTCACCGCACTTGGTATAGCTTGCATGCTCTGGCTGCCCCAACCCGCGTGCCCAGCGACTGGAGGTTGCGAGACCGGAGGTTTCCCCATCACCCTGTGCAACCAGGGCAGCGGCCGTGGATGGAATCTCTTTCACTACGGCGATCATCGGAGTCTGCTGTTCACGGAATGCGTCTGCCCCCTCGGGAGCATCGCGCCCGGCGGGGACCTCTATGCGTCCCAGATGGGTCGAGGAGTCCCCGTCCCGATCTCCATCCCCGTCCAGCCGGCCAATCCCCCCACGGGACCTGCTGCCCCCGCGCCCTGGTAGCTGCTTATATGCCGAGTTGCGCGAGGCTCTCCTGGGCACGGGAGATGCGGAGATCGTCGAGCACACGACCACGGCCGCTCCTGGGGCGACGGCGGCGACGGGAGCGGCACGAATCTGCTCGGAACGATCCTGATGCGGGTGCGGTGGGAGCTTCGAGATGAGCAGCCGCAAGGCGAAGATCCTGCTCAAGCGGGCGTACGAGGAGCCGTCGGAGGCTGACGGGCGGCGGGTCCTCGTGGAGCGGCTCTGGCCCCGAGGGCTGAACAAGAAGGCGGTGATTGACCTCTGGCTGAAGGAGGTCGCCCCCAGCACGGAGTTGCGCAGGTGGTTCGGGC
>JBKOZB010000048.1:0-9282 GCA_046744225.1 Planctomycetota bacterium
CTGTTGACCCCATCGATTTTGTCCGGCAACTTGCATGCTAATCTAGAAGAATCGTATACATTTCATCATGCTTGGATCATCGGCATCATCAGAGAAGGGCGCGTCCTGAGCAAGTGCCTCGCTACCGTCGGGAGTCTGGCACCCGTTCACCATCTCTTGGACGAATCGAAGAGGCGAAGCGATTAATTTCGGAGATCATTGAGCATCCCCTTCCCGGTCGAGAAGCCCGCACGCGACCAGTGACTTGATTTGCTTGCAGCCCGCCGCGTCGAGCCCGTCGCGATGGAACAGGAAATCCGGGCAGTCACATTGGAGCCCGTGGGTGGTCAGGGCCACGTCGTAAACGTTGCCGTCTTCCTTTCTCAGCCGAAACGCCTTGATTGCGGCGGATGAATCGGCAGGGACGGGCTCAAGGTCGGCGCTACGGGCTCGATCGGCCGAGCGAACCGCGCACCGCCCCGGCTCGCAGGCACGCATCCGCGAACTCGCCCACCAGCCGATCGAACCGCTCGTTATGCTCGATCAGGCCCATGTGCCTGGCCGGCGACAGGGCCACCAGCTCGGCATCCCGGACTCCCCGCGCGATCTGCTCGCTCGCCTCCGGCTTGGTCGTGATGTCGTGGTCCCCCGCGACGACCAGGGTCGGGATGCCGATCGTACCGAGGGTCGCGGTCGCGTCGTAGCGGAGCATGCCGAACATGCCGCGGGCCAGGACGTCGGGCCGGCCGTGCGGCATGAAGCGGGCCGTGAAGTCAAGCTGGCCGCGCGTCTCGGTGCCGGCGAACGACTCCCGGTGCGTGGACCGATGCGCCGAGCCGTTCAGGTAGCTCATCCAGTTCATCAGCCAGACCAGCGGCCACAGCGCGATGGTCAGGTGAAGCAGGGGCACGAGCACCGGCTTCTCCAGGGCCGTGTAGAGGGCGGCCCTCTTCGTCGTCCGCACGGGGTTGGTGTACGTGGTATGCACGAGCACCAGCCCCGCCACGCGGCGTCCCAACGCCTCCGGAAAGAGGCGGCAGAAAGTCAGGATAGTCATGCCCCCGATGCTGTGCCCGAGCAGGACGGCGGACCGATCACCGGCCAGGGCCAGGACGGCGTCGAGATCACCGGCCAGCTTCTCCAGTCTGTTGTCGTTGTTGTCGGGCTTCCTGGAGAGGCCCAGCCCCGGCAGGTCCCAGACGATGAGCCGGAAGCGGTCGGCCAGGTGTTTCTTGGCATAATACCATTCGGTGCTGTTGGCCCCCCAGCCATGCGTCAGGACGATCGGCGGGGCCTCGGGCGGGCCATAGAACTCCACCTGGAGTTCGGAGCCATCGGGCCGCCGGAGCCGCTGCAAGGTGCCGTCGCGAGTCTCCCTGGGATCGTCGGCCCCCGGCTTGAGCAGGAGCACTGAGAGGCCCCTGGCGATCGGGAGGCCCGCGAAGGCCCATGTGAGCAGGGCCAGGCCTGCCAGCAATTCGCCCATCTCCTGATTGAAGCCGGGCTCCCAATGGAAGACCCGCCGTCCGGGGCGGGCGGGCCGGACCGGGACCCGAGCCAGATCGGACCGGGCCTCGGTGGACTCGCCGTCAGCGATCGGGACCGGGGCGGGCTCCCAGACATGGGCGTGCTCGTACCATTGACGCACGAAGGCAAGGCCGCCCGCGAGGATCGCGATAGCCAGCAAACCCCTCAGCCACATCCAGAGGATACTGAACGGCATGAACGGCACGGGACGGCCTCTTATGAAAAGGCATCCGGGAGCGCCCGCGCGGGAGTTGCCCACATTGGCCGCTACGACGGACAAAGTTCCGGCCCGGATCTCGTCCCTTGCCGACTCGCAATTGAGATGCCGTTCCCATCCCTCGTCCGGTGACCCCGCCACCCGCCGGGGCCTTTCTCCCTTCGAAAATTGATGATCATCGCCCCCACGTCGGGGTCGCCGCCGGATTCCGTCTCGATGCCGCTCAACGCCCGTCTCCTTGCTCCACCGGGACGGGGTGGAGCACGACGGCGGCACGCCCCGGGATTCGCCAATGGCTATTCGTCTCCAGCGGCGGCGCCCCGCAGCCACCGTAGCGCGGGTGCTCGCTGTACCACAGCACCTCCCAGCGCTTGCCCCGCGGCGGCGCCATCAGCGGCTCCGACGTGGGGTTCGGGAACAGGTCGCGGCCCAGGTTGATCACCAGCAACCGACAATCGTCGTCCTCCCCGAAGTAGCGGAGCACGAAGGCCTCCGGCCCGATCACCGCCCCGTGCAGCCGATCGCCCCGTTGGGCGCGGAAAATCTCGTCTTCGCGCCGCAGCCTGAGAAGGTCGCGGTGCAGCGCATAGACCTCGGCGCGTGTGATGCGCTCGGTCAGGTCGAGCTTCGATCCCACGAAGGTCTCGGGCGCGCCCGGGTCGGGCAGGAATTGCTGGAGGTCGGGGTGGGCGATGCTACGGAACTGGCCGAGGAACTCGTGACGGCCTTTCTGCACCAGCCGGGCCAGCGTGTCCACGTGGTCGGCGAAGTACAGAAACGGGTTCGAGGCCCCGAATTCCTGCCCCTGGAAGAACAGCGGTGTCCCCGGCGCCAGCAGCCAGGCCGCGGTCATCGCCTTGTGCTGCGCCGGGCTGGTCAGGCTGCGCAGGCGGTCGCCCCGCGCCGAGTTGGAGACCTGGTCGTGGTTCTCCAGGTAGGTCACGAACTTCGCCGAGGGCACATCGAAGGTCGGGGTGCCTCGTGCCTTCTGCTGCCAGCCGAAGTATTGCCCCTGGAACAGGAAGCCCCACTTGATCGCCGAGATCAGCTCCTGGGGGGTGCCCAGGAAGTCGGAGTAATACGCCTCGGAGCGTCCCGTCAACGCCACGACGGCGCTGTGGTGGAAGTCGTCGTTCCACTGCGCGTCCAGGCCGTAGCCGCCCCGCTCGGGGGGCCGGATCCGGATCGTGTCCTCCGACTCGTCCTCGGCGATCAGGAGGATCGAACGGCCCCGGGCCGACGCCCGCGCGTGCCGGGCGATCGCTGCGAGGATGTGCTCGGGGGAGTCGTCAAAGATGGCATGGGTCGCGTCGAGGCGCAGGCCGTCGAGGTGGAACTCGTCGATCCAGTAGCCGGCGTTGGCGACGAAGAACTCGCGGACCGGCCCGCAGTTCTCGCCATCGAAGTTCAGCGCATCGCCCCACTCGGTCTTGGGGCGGGCGTTGTTGTAATAGTGGTCGGAGAACTGCTTGTGGTAGGCGCCGTCGGGGCCGATGTGATTGTAGACGACGTCGAGGATCACGCCCAGGCCGATCCCGTGCGCCGTATCGATGAAGCGGCGGAAGTCGTCGGGCGTGCCGTAGAGGTGGTAGGGGGCGTAGAGGTCGACGCCGTCGTAGCCCCAGCCGAAGCGGCCGGGGAACTCGGCCACGGGCATGACCTCGACGCACGTGATGCCCAGCTCCTTCAGCTCGGGCAACTCCCGAGCGGCGGCTCCCCAGGTGCCTTCTTTCGTGAAGGTGCCGATGTGCATCTCGTAGAGGACCTGCCCCTCCAGGCGAAGCCCGCGCCAACCGGCGTCGGTCCACGAAAACGCGCCGGGATCGACGACCTGGGAGGGGCCGTGCGGGCCTTCGGGCTGGAACCGCGAGGCGGGGTCGGGGAACGACTCGCCGCCGTCGAGCCGGTAGCGGTACAGGGTGCCGACGCCCGCCTCGGCGATGAGGCCCGAGAAGTAGCCGTTCCCCTCTGCCACCAGTGCCATGGCCCGGGGGCCATCACCGGTCTGACCAATGGGACCCCCTTCCAGGACGACGTCCACACGGTGACGTTTCGAAGCCCAGACCCGGAACCGCACGCCCCCTTCGGGCCGCACCTCCGCCCCGATGGGCAAACGTCCCTGGCCGACTCGCTCCTCAAGGCAAACACCGCCAGCCGACGAACTCTCCTCTCCCACGGAGCTTCGCCCGTGTTCCACCGCCTCCAGCTCAAGCATGGATCACCTCTCCTCCCCTCGGGGATGTCGGTTCCAGCGGGTGCAAATGGCATGCCGCCGGTGAGCCGGAACCGACCCGCGGGGAGGGCAGCGGGCCGGCTCCATCGCCCCGCGTCAACCGAGCGTGACCAGCCTCGGGTGCCCGAGGCGAGCGCCGGGCTCGGCCACGAGCCGGACCCGACGAGCTGCGCAAAAATCTGTTCGTCCATTTCGGTTTGAGGTGGAACCGCCACCCTCGGCGGTGTCGTGCCTGGCCAGCCGGGGGCAGCTGTCCCACCGTCACGTCTGAAGTCCCTAAATTGACCAACGGATTTTTGCGCGGCTTCTTACGTCGCCGACGAACTGTTCGGGGTCGAGGAGCCCTCCCGCCTCTTGGCGGTGCGCCAGGAAATCGGGCCGCGGAGCGCCGGGCTGGGGGCCGAGACGGGCGAGGGGAGGTTGCGGGGGCCGGTCGGACCGGTCGGGAGGCCTTCCCACTGGTGCTCGTTGAGGCTCCGAAGCACCCGGTCGGCCAGCCGCATGGCGCGCAAGGCGTCGCCGCCGCTGACGCGTGGGCGCGACGTGCCGCGCGCGGCCCGGACGAAGTCTTCCAGCTCAAGGGCGAGCGGCTCGCGCCCCTCGGCCTGGACCTGATCGACGCGGAGGATCTTGCCGAACAGGTGGGCCTTGACCGCGGTCGGCTGCGAGAGGTCGAGCCCCTCCAAGTCGAGCTGCCCGCGCCGGAGCGCCTCGGACGGGCGGACGATGGTGCCGTGCTTGGCGGCGAAGTCGAGCGTGAGATATCCCTCGGCTCCCCAGAGCCGCATCTTCCGGACGGCCTGGTAGCTCGCGCGGCTGGCGGTCAGGTGGGCGATGGTGCCGTCCTCGAACGCGATCCGGGCATTGGCGATGTCCTCGTGGCCGCCGAAGAGGCTCACCCCGACGGCCGCGACCGAGAGGACCGGGACCGGGATCAGCGAGAGGATCAGGTCGATGTCGTGGATCATCAGGTCGAGCACGGCGCCGATGTCGGTCGAGCGGAACGTGTAGGTCGAGAGCCGGTCGGCGGTGATGTACTTCGGCCGCATGGGGAAGCCGTCGAGCACCGACAGCGCCGGGTTGAACCGCTCGATGTGGCCGACCTGCAAGAGCGCCCCGCGCGCGTGTGCGAGGGCGACCAGCTCCTCAGCCTCGGCCAGCGAGGTGGCCATCGGCTTCTCGATCATCGTGGCAACCCCGCGTTCGAGGAACGCGCCGGCCACCGCGCGGTGCGCCACGGTCGGCACGGCGACCGAGACGGCGTCAACCTGGTCGAGCAGCGTGCGATAGTCGGCGAACGGCCGTGTGCCGGTCCGCTCGGCGACCGCGCGGGCCTGGTCGATCCGGGCGTCGGCGACGCCGACCAGTTCCACCTCGGGGATCGCGGCGAGCACCCGCGCATGGTGCTGGCCCAGGTGCCCGACCCCGACGACCGCCACTCGCAACTGCGACATCAGGCATTCCTCCAGCGCTCGCGGGCCCGGCCGTGCTTCCCGTCTTGCTGCGCCTGAATGAATTCGAGCAGGCTTTTCACCTCGGGGATCATGTAGCCGTGCGATTCGAGGATCTCGGCCGCGTGCCGGGCGCTCATCTTGGCGCGGAAGATCAGCCGGTGCGCCTCGTGCAGGGCGTCGATCCCCGCGCGGCTGATCCCGTTCCGCTTCAGGCCGACGACGTTGATGCAGCGGACCCGCGACGGGTTGCCGTCCACGAGCATGTAGCGGGGGACGTCGTGATAGATCCGCGACTGGCCGCCGACGAAGCTGTAGGAGCCGATCGTCACGTAGTGGTGAACGGCGATGCCGCCGGAGAGGCTGGCGTGCGACTCGACGTGGACGTGACCGCCCAGGAGCGTCCCGTTGGCGATCGTGATCCGGTCGCCGAGCTTGCAGTCGTGCGCGACATGGGCGCTGGCCATCAGGAAGTTATGGCTGCCGAGCCGGGTGACGCCGTCTTCCTTCTCGGTCGCCCGGTTGATCGTGACGTTCTCACGGATGATATTGTGGTCGCCGATCTCGACGCGGGTGGGCGTCCCCTTGTATGAGATGTCCTGCGGGTCGCCGCCGATGACGGTGAACGGGCTGAAGACGTTGGATTCCCCCACGGTCGTCACGCCGAAAAGACAGACGTGCCCGATCAGGCGGGTGCCCCGGCCGATTCTCACGTCGGGGCCGATGATGCAGTACGGCCCGACCTCGACCTCGTCGGCGAGCTCGGCCCGTGGGTCCACGCACGCAGTGTCGGCGATCAGGGTGGCCATGATCGTTGAATCCTCAAGTCCTTGAGGGTCGCATCGGCGCCTTCCTGGCGCCGGGTTTTGTTTCTCGGAGCGAGGGCCGCATGACCCACGCCCCACTCGCGCGAGGCGAAATTCCTGATGACATGTGGACTTCACAGATGACAAATGACAAAGAGGTAATTTCAAACTTAAGTATCAAATTTGAAATTACTCTCTCAAATCCTTTCGGCATGCCCATCCATGCAAGCCGGTTATTCGTCATTTGCCATTCATCGTTTGCCATTCGCCCGCTGTCCCGCCGCGCATCCGACATCGACGATCACGAACCGGATTCGCGCCTCGGCGGCGGTCTGATCGCCCACGCGGGCGATGCCGTGGACGTCGGCGGTGCTGGACTTGATCCGGGTGCCGGAGACTTCGAGGCGGAGCTGGTCGCCGGGGACGACCGGCCTGCGCACCTTGACGCCGTCGATTGAGGCGATCAGGGCGACCTTGACGGCCGGATCGACGACGTCGGCGATCATGATCCCGGCGGCCTGAGCGAGGGCTTCGACGATCAGGACGCCCGGCATGATCGGCCGGCCCGGCCAGTGCCCCTGGAAGAACGGCTCGTTGCAAGAGACGTTCTTCAAGGCCAGGACGCGCCGGCCCGGCTCGTGCTCGAGCACGCGGTCGACCAGTAGGAACGGGTAGCGATGCGGCAGCACCTGCATGATCGCGTTGATGTCCATGACCGGCCCGACCAGGGTCGAGGCGGCGGCGCGGGACGCCCGGTCCTCCTCGACGGCCTCGATCAGCTTCCGCACCAGCGCGGCGTTGAGCTGGTGGCCCGAGCGGTGCGCGACGACATGCCCGGCCAGGTCCCTGGCCAGCAGGGCCAGGTCGCCGAGCATGTCGAGGATCTTGTGCCGGACACACTCGTCGGGGTAGCGGAGTTGATTGTCGATGACGCCATCGGCGCCGAAAATCAGGAGGTCGGCCGCGGACGCCCGGGAGCCGATGCCCGCCTGGCGCAGCGCGTGGGCCTCGACCTCGAGCAGGAAGGTCCGGCTCGGCGCCAGCTCGCGGCGGAAGGTTTCGGGCGAGATGTCGACGAACAGGCTCTGGATGCCGATCGGGGTCTGGGGACCGTAGTCGAGCTGGTACGACAGGACGAGGCCCTCGCCGTCGCCCGGATGGGCCGTCAGGGTCGCGCTTCGGTCGCGGACGGTGATCGGCCGATCAATGACCAGGATCTCACGCTCGCGGTCGAGCTCGACGGTGCCGGACTCGTGCAGGGCTTCGACGAACGCCTGGCTCGAGCCGTCGCAGCCGGGGGTCTCGGCCGCGTCGAGCTCGATCGTGCAGTTGTCGATGCGCAGGCCCGCCAGCGCGGCCATGACGTGCTCGACCATCTCGATGGTGGCCGCGCCATGTTGGAGGGTCGTCCGTCTCGGCCGGGGGATGACGTTGCGGATGTGCGCCGCGACCGCCGGCCGCTCAGGGAGGTCGATGCGGACGAAGACGATGCCGGTGCCGGCCTCGGCCGGTCGGAACCGCAACGCGACGTCGGACCCATGGAAGAACCCGACCCCGCGGACCTCCGTCTCGCGGGCGATCGTGCGCTGAAAGCGTCTCGCGGTGAGCATGCCGTGCCGGCTCCATCTTCCCTGATGGTTTCAATCGCTCGGAAGAGCGTTCGGGATGGTTCGATCGCGGAGACGCGGGGCGCGTGAACGGCACGGATCCACCCGGGGATCTGGTGCGGTTCACGCACCCCGACGAGATGGCTCAGTTCCCTCGGGGCGGGGTGGGGGTCGTGGCCGGGGCCGGGGCCGACGAGGTGGCCTTGGCCGAGCCGCCGCCCGCGGCCTTGTACTCGCGGTTCAGGTTGAAGACGACGTCCTTGGTGATTTCGAGGGACGGGTCGGCGTAGATCACGTCGCGCTCGATGGCCATCATCGCCGCGTTCGGGTTCGCGCCGGTGATCGGCTCGTTGTTGACCCGGACGACGAAGGTGAAGCCGCGGTACTGGGCCACGCGGCCGACCATCGACGAGATGTCCTTATAGAGCGAGGAGAGCATCTCGGCCTCGCGCAGGGTGAACTCGCGCTCGGCCTGCTCGCGGCCGGCCTCGTACTGCGCCTTGAGCTGGGTGATCTTGTCCTCGTGCTTCTTGAAATCGACGCTGCCGGGGGTCATCTTGGCCAGCATCTCGGACTCTTGCTGGGCATCGGCCGTATACTTCATCAGCTCCTTCTGCCTGACCGAGACGGCCGCCTTGAACTCTTCGCTCTGGGCCTTGACCTTCTCGTAGCCCTTGAAGACGGCGGCCATGTCCACCCAGCCGACGAGGGCGGGCGGTGGGGCCTTCGGGGCCGGCGACGCCACGGTGGCCGATCCGCTGGCTGTCCGGTGGACGGAGTTATCCTGCTGCCCATGCGTCGGGCCGACCATCAGGCCGAGCCCCGCCAGGCCGAGACCCACTGCCACGATCGCGCGAGACGAGACGACCATCGGTTGCGACTCCTTTCTTTGCCGGCCGCCCGGGGCGGCCAAGATCGTCCAAAGCGCCCGACCCCCACGCCCGGGGCCTCGGGCCGACGGCTCCGCCGATCCTCGACGAACCGCCGATTTCCGCTCCGCTCAACTCGGGCCGCGCCCCCGTTCGGGGCGAGAGAACAGGACCGACCGGCGGACCACCGAGCGGGTCCGACCCAGGGTTGCGTCCCAGGGTGCACGGCGACGGCTCGGCATTCTGCCCCGAACCGCTCTAAGGGTCAAGCCGAACCGAGGACACTTCCTCACCCGCCGCGCGGCGCCTGATGCACGGAACCTCGCCCACCAGGGAAGATGTCAGCATTCCCAGGGTCCTGCTTCGCGCCGACGCGCATGCCGACACGCATCCTTTGTTCGATCACCGGAGCGAATTCGACGAGGCAACCCCGATCGACCCACACCGATCATCATCGATGGCGCGGGGACAACCGGAAACAAAGGAAGGTCCCGCAGGGACAACAACCCAACACGCGGCGACAAACATGCAGCGTCGCGGCGGGCCACAACGGAGAATGCACTTTCAGGCAATCAATTGCTCAAGATCGGGCG
>JBKOZB010000150.1:0-4484 GCA_046744225.1 Planctomycetota bacterium
TTGGCGAGGTTGAGCCGCTCAAAGCCCCGGCCGAGCTTCGGCTCAACGAAGAGGGCCTCGCGACGGGATTGCTTGAAGCCCTCCTTGCCAGCCCTCGCCTGGTTCAAGGTCACTTCCAGCACCAGCTTCTCCTGGACCCAGTCGAGTTTGAGGGCGCGGGGCACGAAAACTGTCTCTCCCGTCTCGACGGCGTTCGAGGTGATCGGTACGCTCTGATAGCCGCTGGTGACGGTCGCCTGGGCGAGCAGGGTCTTCTGATCGCCCGAGAGGAGCTTGTGCACTTTGATCTGGTGGGTGGATTCGTCGAGGATGGTCACGCAGGTGAAAGTCTGGCCTCCCGACCTGGTGGGCCGGTGGGTCAGGACCAGGGTGCCCGGCTCGGTCCCACGCTTGACGGTGATCTCATCCGCCTCCTCGTCGGGGATGACGCGTAGGCCCATCGCCTCGACGATCCAGTCGGGCTGGAACGTGGTGGCGAGCGAACTCGACGCCAGATCGTCATAGTTGCAATAGTAGATCGCCCGCTGCTTGGAGTCCTTGATCCAGAACCAGAACTCGGTGTCGTTCGATCCGAGGTCGGCGACCTTGCTCCCAATCGTGTTGAAGAGATCGAGCTTGAAGTTCCGGGGCCGCTCCAGGGCGAGCAAGCTGCTGACGCCGCCGCTCATCTGCTCCGACCGGATGGTGATCGACGGCTTGGCCTCGAAGGACTGGATGCGTTTGGCGTTGCGGTTATGCTCGGCGATCAGCTCGCGCGCGCTCAATGACGACGGGGGCGCGATCGGCTCGGGGCGGGTCAGGTTGCCGACGCCCGCCGTCCGGCAACCGGCCAGGGCCAGGGTCGCCAAGAGCGCAAGCATGGCCTGCCGAACGCGTTTCATGAACGACGTACCTCCGGTCGGGCGAGCCGTACTGGGCCGGACGAGCCATCGGCGTGAAACGGGCGAATGCAAGGGGAGCGGCTCCTGGAGGTCAGGGCCTCGCGACAGGAGAGCGAAGGCTATCCCATTCAGGAAAACGGGGCAAGTCCGATCTCGTACCCGAGACCCCTCCATTTTCTTATCGGTCGTCCGGACGGCTCATCCCTTGAGAAAACGCTCCAGGGCGTCGAATCCCTTTTCCAGCGTGGCCAGGTCGGTTGCGAACGAGAGCCGGGCGTAACCCTCGGCCCCGAAGGCCGAGCCCATGACCAAGGCCACGTGCGCCGAGGCCAGCGCGGTCAGGCAGAAGGAGGTGGAATCGGTGATGACCCGCCCGCCCAGGGTCCGGCCCAGATGGGCGGAGATGTTCATGAAGGCGTAGAACGCGCCGCCCGGCGGGACGCAGGTCACATCGGGCAGTCCGGCGATCCGCTCCAGCACGTACGCCCGGCGCCGGGCGAACTGGACCTTCATCGCGGCGACCGAGTCCTGCGGGCCGGTGATCGCCTCCAGCGCCGCCCACTGGCTGATCGAGCAGGGGTTGCTCGTCTCCTGGCTTTGCAGGTCGCCCATGAACTTCGCCACGGGGAGCGGAGCAACCGCCCAGCCGATCCGCCAGCCGGTCATCGCATAGGTCTTGCTCGCCCCCGAGATTGTGATCGTCCGATTGGCCAGCTCCGGACGGAGCGTCGCGAAGCAGGTGGCCTGGGTGTCGCCGTAGAGCAACTGCTCGTAGATCTCGTCGGAGAGGACCCCGACGTGCTCGGCCTGCACGACCGCGTTGGCCAGCGCCTTTAGCTCCCGGCGCTCGTAGACCACGCCGGTCGGGTTCGATGGGCTGTTGATCATCAACAGCTTGGTGCGCGGGGTGACGGCCGCGAGGAACCGCTCGGGCGTGAGCTTGAACCCGCTCGCCTCGGACGTCGCGAGCACGACCGGCGTCGCGCCGGTCAGCTTGACCAGGTCCGAGTAGCTGACCCAGTAAGGTGCGGGGATGATCACCTCGTCGCCGGGCCCGCAGACCGCCATCAGGGCGTTGTGGATCGAATGCTTGGCCCCGTTCGAAACGACGACCTGGGCGGCCTCGGCCGGCAGCCCATGCTCCTGGGTGTAAAGCTTGGCGATCGCCCGCCGCAGCTCAAGGATGCCGGCCGGCGGCGTGTAATGCGTCTGCCCCGAGCGCATCGCCCGGATGGCCGCCTCCTGAATGTTCTCCGGCGTGTCGAAGTCAGGCTCCCCGAGCGCGAAGTCAAGGACGTCCACTCCCTCGGCCTTTAACCGCTTCGCCTCGGCTGCCATCGCCTGGGTCGCCGACGGGGCGATCAAACTCGACCGTTCGGCCAGTGTCAAGACCATCGCGCATCGTCTCCCGAAAACTCATCCTCGGCCCTCCCAGGGCCCGAGAGCAACGGCCATCCACACTAACACGGGACGGCCACCCCGTCACGACCTCCCCCGCCCACCCGCCAGTGCCTTTTTCATTCTAGAGGTTTCTCGACGCATGTTCCGGAATCGCTTCTAACTGGTTCTCCTGATCTCCTGCTTTGCCTATCTCTCCAGTTTTTTTTGCCGTTTTCCACACTCAGTGATAAAATGAAGTGAGCAGAGAAGAGTTAACGGCATCCTCCCGCAGTTCTAGGATTTTCGAAGGAAGGGTTTGGGTCGGGTCGGATCGCGGCCGATCATTTTGAATATGTTCTTCGTTCACCGATGGGGCAAAATGGTGAAAATGACGAGGATGACGGGTGCTGCGAATTTCGGAGGTTGGGAACGCGGTTTGTGTGTCCGAACTCTGGAGAGGGCGGACGGGTTCTTGTGCGTCAAGGAGTGACGTTTCGCCTACGGCACCAGAGAACTAGCGACATTTTGAGGCGTGGGGGAACACATGCACCGCGTGGTGGTCACGGGCATAGGAGTCGTCTCGCCTAACGGGATTGGTCGACGCGCGTTCAGCGAGGCGATCGTCGAGGGGCGTTCCGGTGTCAGTTACATCGAAGGCTTCGACACGTCGGGCCTGGCGATCAAAATTGCCGGTCAGGTGAAAAACTTCGACGTGACCCCGTATCTGGGCGAGCATAAGAAGAACCTCAAGCTGATGAGCCGCGCCGTGCGGTTCGCGGTGGGGGCGGCGGCGATGGCCGTGGAGGATGCCGCGCTCGAGGTGGACAAGCTCGACCCGTCGCGGTTCGGCGTCTGCATGGGGACCGGGATCACGCCGGTGGACATCGCCGAACTGGTCGGCCCGATCGCGCGCGGGATCAAGCCGGACGGCTCGTTCGATATGGGCGAGTTCACGACGGCGCGGGCCGAGTCGATCTTCCCGCTCTGGCTGCTCCAGCACTTGCCGAACATGGCCGCCGCGCACATCTCGATCCTGCATCACGCGATGGGGCCGAACAACACGATCGTGACGGCCTGCGCCGCGGGAACCCAGGCGATCGGCGAGGCGTTCCGGCTGATCGCCCGGGGCGACACCGACGTGATGCTGGCCGGCGGCTGCGACAGCCGGCTCGACCCACAACTCCTGGTCGCGTACGACGCGATGAAGGCCGTGAGCACGTCGGTCCGGCCTCCGAGCGAAGTCTCTCGGCCATTCGACGGCGAGCGCGACGGCTTCGTCCTCGGCGAGGGCGCGGCCGTGCTCGTCCTGGAGAGCCTCCGCCGCGCCAAGCGACGGAAGGCGACGATCTACGCCGAGGTGACCGGCTACGGCTCGTCGTTCGACGCCTACGGGATCACCCGCCCCGAGCCGGAAGGCAAAGGCGCGGCGATCTCGATGGCCGCCGCGCTCCGCGAGGCGAAGCTCGACCCGTCCGCCGTGGACTACATCAACGCGCACGGGACCAGCACCCGGCTCAACGACCTGATGGAGACGGTCGCCGTCAAGCGGGTCTTCAGCCACCGCGCGGCGTCGATCCCGATGAGCTCGCAGAAGTCGATGGTCGGCCACCTGATCGGCGCCTCGGGCGCCCTGGAGGCCGCCGCCACGGCCATGTCGCTCCAGCGGGGCGTGATCCCGCCGACGATCAACCAGGCCACGCCCGACCCCGAGTGCGACCTCGACTACGTCCCCAACACGGCCCGCGAGATCCCCTTGCGGCACGCCATCTCGAACAGCTTCGGCTTCGGCGGCCAGAATGCCTCGCTGGTGATGTCCCATTTCTGATCCGACATCAATTGGTCAGGCTCGATTCCGAGAGTTTGGCAATGTGGGGTGGATGCCCGATGTCAAATCGACAGTCTCTCTCGGAGACGAACTGAGTCGGTTCGACTCCACGGAACGAGGCGACCACGAGGAAGCGACCGCCGCGACCCCGGTGATCGACCGTTTCGGGGGGCGGTTGGATCTCGTCACATTTCAAGCCACACCTGCCCCTCGCGCACTTCGCATCGGAACCGGTGGAGCGACTCGCCCCGGATGGTCGTGCAGCGGCCGGTCGAGAGCTTGAAACGCCAGCGGTGCAAGGGGCAGACGGCCTCGCCGTGCTCGATCCAGCCGCGTCCCATCGGGCCATTGGCGTGTGGGCAGCGGCCGAGCAGGGCGTGGAACCGACCCCGGTCGTT
>JBKOZB010000122.1:0-9937 GCA_046744225.1 Planctomycetota bacterium
GAACCGGACCGACTTTCCGCCGCCCGACCTTACGTCGGCTGCCGCCGAGCCCCCCTTGCCCACCTACCTCGCTGCCCTGGAGCGCTACGAGGGGTCCCGGCTCCGCGAACTGATCCTCATGCTCGGCTGGCCCGATCCGGGCGTACGGCCATCGGCGCTCGCCGGCCTGATCGCCGAGCGCCTGGCCGAGCCGAAGACCGTCGAGCCGGTCGTCGCCCAGCGATCGCCAGGGGCCCGGATGGCCCTGAGCCTCTTCACGCTGACCGAGACGGCCGCCTGGCCGATGCTCGGGTTGGCGCACGCGCTTCGGTGCCTGGGGGTGGACCCGGTCCCGGCCGTCCAGGAGCTGGCCGCGTCCGGCCTGGTGGCGGTGGCGGCGAAGGGCCACGGCGAGCCGGTCCCGGATCCCGCGCGGCGGGTCGAGGCGGAGCCGGCGAGCACGCTCCTGCGCGCCCACCCGACGGCCATGGCCGCCGCGCGGACGATCTTGCCCGAAGGCGAGCCCCTTCCCCTCGCGGCGCCGGTCCGGCAAGTCCGCGAGGCCGACGGTCTGGAGCCGATCCTCCGCCTCGCCGCGGTCTGGCAGCGGGTCGGCGAGGCTCCGCTCCGCCAGACGCAGCAGGGGACGCTCTACAAGCGCGACCGCGAGCGGCTTGAGGATGACCCCGTCCTCGCCGGCCCGATCGCCGACGCCCTGGAGCCCCTGCCCGACATGGCGGCCTTCTGGCTCGCCCTGGCGGGTGGGGTCGGCCTGCTCGGAGCCGAGCCGGGGAGCGACCGGCTCGTCGCCGCACCCCCCGATTTCTGGGCCGAGAGCGCGATCCACCTGCCCCAGATGATCGCGGTCCGCTGGCTCGCCCTGCGCACCTGGCACGAGCAGGCCGGCATGCAGCAGGAGGGGAGCACGGCCGAGCTCGCCTGGCCCTTCGTCCGGCCAGCGGTCCTCCTCTGGCTCGCCACGCTACCGGACGACGCCTGGGTCGCGCTCAACGATTTGGCGGGGCACCTCCGCGCCCGCGCGCCCGACTGGGACCGTGCCTCGTTCCTGGTCGAGGCCCCCGCGCCGGCCGTCCCCCGGGGCCGCTCCGCGCGCGCCCGCGCCGACAGCCGCGACCGCCCGGCTGAGCCGGGCGCGGGGGCGCTCGAAGCGATCCTGCTCGGGGCCGCCTACCAGCTCGGCCTGGTCCGCGCGGCGGAGGAAGACCCGAGCGGTCGTCGCGTCGTCCAGCTCACCCCCCTGGGCCGCTACATCCTGGCGCTCGGGCCGCCCCCCCGGCCCCGCCCGATCTTCGAGCATTTCCTCTTCGTCCAGCCGAACTTCGAGATCATCGCCTACCGCCAAGGGCTGACGCCCACCTTGATCGGCCAGTTCAGCCGGTTCGCGCGCTGGTCACAGGTCGGCGCGGCACTCGAGCTAAGGCTGACGCCCGAGTCGGTCTATCAGGGGCTCGAGGGCGGGCTGACCCCGCAGGCGATCCTCGATCGTCTTGCGCGGCACAGCCAGCGGCCCTTGCATGCCGGGGTGGCCGAGGCGGTACGGACCTGGGCGGGCCGGCGCGACCGCGTGACGTATTACGCCTCGGCCACCCTGATCGAGTTCGCCTCGCGCGAGGACCGCGAGCAAGGGCTGGCGCACTGGCCCGCGACCGGCCCCTCGGCCCCGGTCCCGATCTCCGACCGTTTCCTGCTCGTCGAGGACGAGTCGGCGATCCCGTTCCAGCGATTCCGGCTGGCCGGATCGCGCGACTACCGCCGCGCGCCCGAGTCCTGCCTGGAGGTCGAATCCGATGGCGTGACGATGACGCTCGACCTGGCCCGCTCCGACCTGCTCGTCGATGCCGAGCTGGCGCGGTTCGCCGACGAGCAACCCCCGGTGCCGGGGCGCGGAGCCGCGCCCGCCAACCCGCGCCGGCGGTTCGTCGTCTCGGCCGCCTCGCTCGCCCGAGCGGCCGAGAACGGCCTGTCGATGGCCACTCTCGCGCACTGGTACGTCAAGCGAACGGGCGCCGAGATGCCCCCCGCCGTCCGCCTCATGCTGCTCGCCGCGGCGTCGAAGGTGCCGCCGCTGGAGACCAGTCGGCCGCTCTTGCTCCACACCCGCTCGGCCGAGCTGCTCGACGGCCTGGTCCAGCACCCCGCGACAGGAATCCACCTCGGCGCTCGGCTCGGCCCGACCACCGTCGTCATCCCCGACGAGTCGCTCGAGCCCTTCCGGCACGCCCTGGCCGCGCTCGGGCTGATCATCAAGGAGGAGGTAGTAGGCGGTAGATAGTAGGCAGTAAAGAGAAGACAGGAAAGGAGCATGAGCGGGCATCGACAGTCGGCCGTTTGTCGGCGACAATGAGGAGGGATGGCCTTTTTCCCTTTTTCTCTCCACTACTTACGGCGGACAGCCTACTGCCTACTCGACCCAAGATGAGCAAGACCTCGACGAAGCAAGAGCGGCTCGAGGCCCTGATCGAGGCGATGGACCGGCCGTTGCTGGCGCTGGCCATCATCACCATGGCGCTCTACCTGATCGATCTGCGCGGGCTGTTCGCCGAGGCCAGGATGGCCTACTCCGTCCTGATGATGCTCATCGACTTCGTCTTCCTCTTCGACCTGGTCTTGAAGCTCTGGACGCTCGGCAAGGACTACGTCCACACCCCCTGGTTCCTGATCGACCTGCTCAGTTGCCTCCCCGTGCTCGACATCCTGGCCAACGGTGTCCTGCCGTTCCGCGCGATCCGGTTCATCCGGGGGTTCCGCATCCTCCGCATCCTCCGCGGCCTCCGTGTGCTGCGGGCGCTCCGGCAGATCCCGATCTTCGAGCAGCTCACCAGTGAGGCGCCGGCCTCGGAGAGCCACAAGAAGTTTCATCGGTTCATGAATCTTGCGATGATCGTGCTGACCGTCCTGGTCCTCATCATCATCGTGGCGATCCGGAGGAGCATGGAGAGCCATTACCTGGAGCAGATCGAGACGAGTCTCAACGACGAACCGGACACGGCCTACCTGAAGCTGCTCGGCGGGAGCTTCGAGCGTCCGAACACGACCAACTACGTGACCCGGACCGTCATGGTCAACAACCGCCCCCGCCTCGTCTACTTCGACCTCGACCGCGTTGATCGGCGGTCCGACGAGATCGAGTTCTTCCTGATCCTCGGCATGATCATCACCATGCTCTTTTTTATGTACATCATGGCCTATCATCAGCTCGACGTTACGCAGAGCCAGTTGCGGGCACTCTTGAACCTCGCCTTGCCGAAGCAGGTGGCCGAGCAGTTCGTTGTCGATCCCGGCTCGTACGACAAGAAGAGCCGGATGCCCGCGTCGATCCTGTTCATGGACTTCGTCGGGTTCACCCATACCTGCGAGGAGCTGGCGCACGACCCCGATCAGCTCTCGGCGCACCTGGAGGCGGCGATGGACCGGCTGGTCGGCGAGCTGGTCGAGCACGACCTGATCATCGACAAGTTCATCGGCGACGCGGTCATGAGCTTCCGGGGCGGGCCGCTGGTCGAGGGCGACCTGGCCGACCACGCCTACCGCGCCGTGCGCGCCGCGCTCGACAGCATCAAGGCGCTGACGACCCTGAACGACCCGTACTTCCACCGGGTCAAGATCGGCGGCACGTCGTCGGACGACTGCCTGATCGGCGCGTTCGGCACCAGCGCCCGGCTCACGTACACGATCCTCGGCGACGCCGTGAACCTCGCCGCCCGGCTCGAACCGGCCAGCGCTCAGTGCGGGACGTCGAACCTGTTCGACGAGACCACCTACCAGCTCTGCGCCGCGCGCCCCGACCTGGTCTGGCGGCGCTGGGGCCGGATTCGCGTCGTTGGCAAGTTGCTCCCGGTCGAGGTCTTCGAGGCGTTCGACACCGCCGAGGTCGGCGACGCGCCCTTCATCGCCACCTTCCACCGCGCCCTGGACGCCTTCGAACGCTACGACTTCGACCGCGCACGCGAGCTGTTCCTGCTCGCCGACCACCAGCGCAAAGGCGGCGACGAGCCGAGCCGCAGCTACGCCCACTGGTGCGAGCGACTCCTCCTGACCGGCGCCCCCGTCGGCTGGGAGCCGGTGTTCGAGACGCACAAATGATGTGCATCACGAATTCTTTTCTGTGCCGAGAGGAATCGGATTGGTGGAACCGACTTCGGGCCACCAATCCCTGGCCCCGGCGCTCATTTTTCTCGGAATGAGATGAATTGCCGATGCGCAGCGAAAAGGCGCCAGGGATGGCCCCGGCGCCCTGGCGTTCATGGAGGAACGCGATCACGGCCGGTCGGCCGAGAGCGCGGGCAAGGGCGACTTGACCGGGCGCCACTTGGTGTTGGACGGGCGCGACTTCGCGCCGGCCGACGCCGGCGCGTCGGCCGGGGCTTCTGGCTCGACGGGGATCGAAGCGAACCGGTCGCTGTCCGCGCTCGGCGCCAGCTTGAGGTCAGTCATCTCGGCCCGCTCCGGCGCGACCGCAGCGGTTCGGGGCGTGCGATGCCAGCCGTCAGGCCGTTGCGCAGGGCTCGGGCTGGCCGCGGCCTTTCCCTCGGCGACGACCGGCGCCTTGATCCCGAGCAGCTCGGGGGGCGGGATCGTCACCGCGTTCGACTCGTCGCCGTCGGGCGACTGCGCCCGGGTCATTGCCGGCGCGGTCTTGGGGCGGCCGTTCGAGTTCGAGCGGTCGCCCGCCAACAGCGTCGGCGGCCGGCTCGTGACCGGAGCGTACAGTGCCATCAGATTGTTCCGGTCGAGCACCTGATAGATCGATCGGGGCGCGGCGTAGAGGCCGTGGTTGCTGGTCGGCTCGGCGAAGTCGCAGACCCCGGCGATGTAGCCGTCGGACGTGAACAGGCCACCCCCCGAACGCCCCTGCTTCGGCGCCTGCATACACTCGATGGCCTCATAGGATGCGTTGCCGGCCAGGGCCCGCATGCTCGGGTTGAGGATCGTCGTGCTCCAGGCCGTCGCGTCGTGCCCCTCGGAGCAGCCGACGGTGATCATCGCCATCCGCGCCTGCGGCTTCCAGTGCGGGGGAACGACGCGCGAGGAAGGGAGACGACGGCCGGGGTGAATTCGGATCAGGCCAACGTCGCGCGCGAAGTCGTAGTCGATCACCTGGCCCTCATAGGTCTCGTTGGCGTAGTGGACCATCGCCGGCTTCTGTCCAGACAGCTTGCCGTCGAACAGGTCCACGGTGATCCGGAGCGGGAACTGCGACGGCGGCACCGGAGCCCGACCCTCGAGTTTGAAGATATGAGCACACGTCAGGATGATCGACTCCTTGGGCGTGCTTTGGATGATCGTGCCCGAGCCGAAGCCGATCGCGCCGTGGGCGTAGACCTTGATTCGGACGATGCTCTCCCAGGGCTTCGGGTTGACGTAGGGCTGCGGCTGGGCCGACTCGTCGGACGCGGCGTTGTCTGTCGCGTCGGCGTGCTCGTCTTCGGGTTCCGCCGCCGTTTCGGCCTGGGGCGCGGCGGCTGCCGCCGGCGCGTTCACTTTGGCCTTGGCCGCGATATACATCTTGGCCAGCTCGGCAGCAGGCTGGAGCCCCTCGGTCCGCGCCAGGAGCCGGCCCGAGTGGTCAGTCACGATGAACGTGGGGACTGAGGTGACTTGATAACGCGCGGCCAAGTCGGGGGATCGATCGATGTCGATTTCCTTGACCGGGTAACCTTTCTCGATCAATTGCTCGATCGCCGGGCGCATCTGCCGGCAGGGGCCGCACCAGGACGCTTGAAAATCGAGCAGGATGGGTTCGCCCGTCCCCTCAGCGCTCGGCGTGGCGATCAGGGCGAACAGCAAGGTGACGATGGTCATGCCGCACGGACTCCTTTCCCCCGGGACGGCCCCCCGTCTGCCATCGCGGCGCCGACGGGCGTGGGCTGGGTGAGCGCGGTGTCTCGCGTCAGGTCAAAGGCCAAGGGCGAGCAGCGCACCGATGGCGGGGCCGGACGTCGCGAGGGGGGGGATTGATCCGGCGCGGCGGTGCCTCCCCCGGCGCGTGCGGAGGCACGGGCCAGGAGGTCGACGCGCGAGCGGACCGCGTCCGGGCGAGCGGACGCCTGGGCCGAAAGAAGAGGATGTGAGCCGCGCGGGTGAGTGACGTGTCGGGTATCGCTCCCGACCCTTCCTTGGGCGGGCCTCGCGTCGAGGACCCCACGATCCGCCGTCATGACGGACCGCGTCCCGACGAACGGCACAGGCGGAGCGGCCCCGCCGATCCTCGAACGATCGGCGCGACGACGCCTCGCGTCGCTCGACGGCTCCGGGATGTCCGCAAACTCCTTGAACCGAGACGGCCCCGTGCCTCCGGCCGGGACTGATCCGTGAACCGAGGGGTTCGCGTCCACCGCGGTGAGCCCCTTTTACTAGGAGTGGGCAGGGAGTACCAGATCAGTTATCGACAAATGGAGCCTCTCCCTTCAGTTTTCTTGAAAAAGGGTCCGACCGGTCCGATGGCACCCGCCTCGCCGACGAAGTTAAGATGGGGTCTGGTCGGCTCATCCGCTCGCCATTCATCGAGGCGCTCCATGCTCGCGGATTCTCACGCGCGTCGTCTGTTTCGCGGGGTCGTCTCGTTCCTTGTGATCGGGGCCTTGATTGCGATCTCGGGCTGTGCGGGCCGACCGGACGCCTCGTCGTCCTCGACGCGTCCGGAGCCCGCGCCGGCGCGCGCGAAGACGTTGATGGACGCCGTGGCGACGGCTCGTCCGGGCGATACGATCGCCTTGCCGGCCGGGACGTTCGAGGGGGGGATCACGCTGCCGCCGGGCGTCAGCCTGCACGGGGCGGGACCATTCCGGACGATCCTCGATGCCCGTAAGGTCGAGGTCGGGCTGACCATCGAGGGGGGCCGCGGGGCCGAGGTCGCCGACCTGGCCATCCGGGGTGCGAGCAAGACCGACCTGCTCGTGCACGGGGCCGCCGAGACCGCCGTGCGCCGGGTCCGGACGTCCGAGAGCCTCAACGGCATCAACTTCGCCGACGTCACGCGCGGGCGGATCGAGAACGTCGTCAGTGACGGCAACCGGTACGGGATCGTCGTCAGCGGCGGGCGCGACAACGTCGTCGTCAACTGCACCCTGGCGCGGAACGCCAGCCTCGGGCTGAGCCTCCCTTCGGGCGCGCGGACGTTGGCGTTCAACAACTGCATCGCCGAGAGCGCGACGGGGGTCTACCTCGGCGCGTCGGCCAAAGGCGTGCGGCTCGACCATAACCTGTACTTCACCTTGTTCGTCGGCAAGATGGCGGGCCAGCTCGGGCGCAAGTCGATCGGTGACTGGCGGTACATGAGCGGTCAGGACGCCCGCTCGGTCCAGCTTCCGGTCGCGTTCCGTGACCCATCGCGGGACGACTTCCGCCCCGCGGGCGCCCTGGAGTGGGCGCTCGACCGCGCGCCGACCTCGGACTGGGGAGTGGCCGAGCTGGCGGGGATCAAGGCGCCCGCGACCGATATCGAGGGCGCCCTGCGCGTCGATCGCTACGACGTCGGCGCCTACGAGCGGACGCTCACGCCGCCGCGACCGGCCGACGGCCGGCTCGCGGTCCGCACCGACGACGGCCTCACGAGCGCCGGGCTGTTCGCGCCCGGCAGTCGCGAGGTGGCGTACCTGTTCCACAACCTCCCCTTGCCGCATGGTTCGTACTCGTTCTGGTTCCCGACCCGCGACTTCCAGGGGCGGCCGATCCCGGCCGGCACTTACGAGCTGAAGGCGGCCGAGAGCGCGCTGGTGTGGGAGTACGTCCACTGGGTTGGCGACACCGGCGACGTCTCCCCGCCGAGCCGGACGGCCGGGGTCGAGCCGTACCTCGTCGTCTTCGACGGCGAGGGCCGCCTGATCATGGGGCAGGGCTGGTCGGAGGACGCGACCAACCTCCGCGGCTACGACGCCGCGACCGGCCGCTGGCTCTGGGCCTTCGGCGGTTCGTCCGACCTGCTCGGCCTGGCGCTCGGGGGCGACGGGGCGATTTATCTGCTCAAGCCGTCAGACTCGAAGGGGCTCATCACCCGGATCGATCCGAAGTCGGGGAAAGTCGCCCCCTGGCCGGGGCAAGTGACCGGCACGGCGCTCTTCGACGGCGGCTCGAAGGCGAGCGGCCTGGCCGAACTGGACGGCCGGCTCTACGTGACCGACGCGCAAGCCAATGCGATCCGGTTCGGGCCGACCGAGCGCCCGGACTTTTCCCAGAGCGTCTCCCTTCCTGCGCCGACGAGCCCATCGGCCGACCCCGCGACGCATCGGCTCTGGCTCCTCAGCGAGGGGCGGCGGGTCGTGGCCCTCGACGCCTCGGGGAAGGCCGTGGCGGACTCGATGCCGGTCGAGGCGCCGGCGGCCCTCGCCGCGTGCGGGGGACGGCTCGCGATCGCCTCGCGGAAGACCGGGAAGGTCCACCTGTTCGACGCCCACGACCCCGTGCGGCTCACGCCGTTGATGACGGTCGGGACCGGCGATGGCCCGTTCGGCCCATACCGGCCCGACCGCTTCCACTTCCAGGCGGGGCCGGGCGATCCCGGCAGTCATGTCCACCTCGCGCTCGGGCCGAAAGGTGAGCTGGCCGTCGTCGAAGAGAACCGCCTGCTCGTCTTCGACCCGAGCGGTACGCCCCTCTGGTCCACCTTCGGCGAGCCGGGGAACATGACCGCGCTCTCGTTCGCCGACCCCCGGCGCCTCTTCGACAACGAGGGGCGGAAATCGCTCCGGCTCGACGAGGAAGCCGGCACCTGGGCCCCCGACGCCTACTGGGACGCCCCGCGCGGGGCCGACTTCCTCGGCACCTTCGCCGACGGCGGCTCGACCTTCGGCGCCTACGTCTCCGCCCCGGCCGGCCAGGTGATCGGCTCACTCCTGATCGTCCGCTATCAGGGTTCTTCGGCCAAGCCCGTCCTGGACGTCCTCCGCGATGAGAAGACGGGACAATACCTCGCGCGGAAGGACGCGAACCGCGACGGCCGGCTCGACAACCGCGACGGCGGGACCGTGTTACCCCCCCCGCGCGGGCCGCACCCGCTCCGGGGCGGCGGGCCGCTCCACCGGCATTACAGCCTCCTCCAGCCCAGCGGCGACATCATCACGCTGAACCTCAACCCCGACACCTGGGGCGCCGTCTGGAAGCGCGCGGGCCTCGACGCCGACGGCGTGCCCGTTTTTCGGCTCCAGGACTGCCGCGCGATCGTCCGGCGCAAGGGGGGATTCGTCTCGCCCTACACCGGTCAGCCGGACGAGACCTCGGGCCTCGCCGCCGTGACGCCGACCGAGGACGGCAGCTTCCTTGCGCTGGCCAACCTCCGCTCCGCGCCCGGCGGGACCGGCCTACTCGACGGCGCCGGGACCGACGCCATCGGCCTGGAGGCCGACGGCCGCCTCCGCTGGCTCCATCCCCTGAGCCAGCACAAGGGGATGGAAGGACTGGCGACGGTCGGGCCGGTCACGATCACGGGGGTCGGCACGACGGCCGAGATCATCGCCTTGAACCGCGACGGGCTCGGCCTGGGGAGCTTCGGGTTCCGGGCCGAGACGCATTATCCGGGCTTCTTCCTCGACAACCCCCAGGCCGTGCGCGCCTACCGGGGCCGCGACGGCCACATCTATGCGTTGATCGCCGACACCGGCGGGGGCATGCAGCACTGGTGGCGGCTCCGCGGCGAGGACCGGATCGTCACCCATTCGACTCCGGTCACGCTCTCGGAGCCGACGGCCAAGGCCCTCGGCTCGCTCCCGGCGCGGACCGACCCGGCCCCGGCCAAGCCCGCGCCCCCGATCGTCCGCATCCCCCGGCTGGCGCAGCCGCTCGCAATCGACGGCGATCTCTCCAAGTGGCGGCAGACCGGCATCGTCCCCCAGGTGATCATCACCCCCGAGACCGCCACCGGCGCGATCGACGGCCCGCGCGACGCCAGCGCGGTCGTCCGCCTGGCCTACCGCGACAACAATCTGTATCTCCAGTTCCTCAC
>JBKOZB010000299.1:0-5089 GCA_046744225.1 Planctomycetota bacterium
GGGTAAGTCAACCAGGTCCCCTCGTTCGGGACCGACATCCCTCTTATGAAGTGCAAGGGCCGTGCCGCCGCAGGCCCCTTCCTGACGGGCAGCGAATTGCCCGCGTTGGGGTGTCGTTTTACCCGTGAGGAAACACCGAAACCAGTCTGGGAAGGCGATTAGGACCTATGACACGGCGGTTGCCAGGGTTATAATACGCCTTCGCGGCGCGCCGGTCCCATCGGGGGGCCGCATGCCGGCGATTCACGAGAGTCCTTGAACGAGGTACTTATTCCCATGAAGCGCCTTCTGGCTTCGGCCCTGATCCTGGGCCTGTTCTCGATGGTCAGCTTCGTCGGCTGCGGCGAGGAAACGAAGGTCGAGAATAAAGAGAAAGTCTCCACGCCCACCGGGACAACCACCACGACCACTGAGAAGAAGATCGAATCCTCCGGGTCGAATCCTCCGCCCAGCAGCGAGGGGAAGACCGCCGAAACCCCCCCGAAGTGAGCCACCGCGCCCCGACGCCCTCCGGAGGATCCGGAGGGCGTTTTATTTCTGGGTGTGCACATGATTTCAAATTGGTTAAGCGGAAGATTTGGCATTGAGGTTGCATCACAGATTTTTCCACACGACCGGTTCCCGTGCCGGTGAACCCTGCCAGAGGAAATCGGGAGTTCTACAACGATGGCGATCAACGCACAAGAGCTGCAAGGCCAGTGGAACAAGCTGCGGGGTCAGGTCAAGGAGCGGTGGGGTCAACTGACCGACGACGACCTTCAAATCCAGGACGGCAACATCGACCAGCTCGTCGGCCGGATTCAGCAGAAGACCGGCGAGGGGCGCGAGGTGATCGAGAAGTTCCTCTCTGACTTAACGTCGCGCGGCTCGACAGTCGTCTCGCAGGCGGCCGAGGCGGTCGGAACCTACACGCAGAAGGCGGGCGATCGGCTCCGTGAGAACTATGGCCAGTTCACCGACCAAGCCCGCGAACGTTACGACATGGCGCAAGACATGGTCCGGCACAATCCGACGCAGTCGGTGGCCGCGGCCTTCGGCGTCGGACTGGTGGCCGGCCTGATCGTGGGCCTAGCGCTGCGGTCGCGTTGAGCCCGGTCCGGGTTTCCCGGCGACAGGGCTCGTCCCGTCCCTTGATCCCTTCCTTTCGAGGTGCATTCAACATGCTACGCTGGGCCATTGCGTTTGCGGTTATCGCCTTGATCGCCGCAGCCCTCGGCTTCTACGGGCTGAGCAGCACGGCGGCCGACATCGCCAAGTTCTTCGCGCTGGTCTTCCTGATTCTCTTCATCATCGCCCTGATCATGGGCCGGAGTGTGATCGGCGGACCCACGGTTTAGCGGCCGGTCACATGATTTCGATGCGACCGGCCCACAGGCAGCGCGAGGCATCGCGGCGGAACAGCTCCCTCTCCTTGCGACGGGGTCTGTCCCGCCGTCATTTCGAAGGATCGTCGGGCGTGTGAAGCATGCCGGTCTTCCACATCGCGGGAGCACATCATCGGCTCGGAACCCGACACAAATCGGCATCGAGGAGAACAGAACTGGGAGATCGGGTTCCGCAATCGACCCGTCGCGTCAGGTCCGCAAGGTGGCATCGAACCGGGCGGCACAGGCGTTGACGACCGCCTTGACGCCGCGCTCGACCTCGTCGCCGGTCAGCGTCCGCTCGGGGTGGCGGAAACGGAGGCCGAAGTGGAGGCTCTGTTTCCCCTCGGGGATGTTCCCCCCCCGGAAAGTGTCGAGGTAGACAACCTCTTCCAGCGTCGGCCCGGCTGCCTTCGTGACGGCCGCCGCCAGGTCGGACCAGGCGAGCGACTGGGGGACGACCAGCGACAGGTCGCGCGAGACGGCGGGGAAGGGAGGGAGCGGCCGGTATTGCGGGACCAGGTCGGCCCGCGCGATCAGAACTTCGAGCCTCAGTTCGGCCGCTGAGCACGCCCCGCGCAGCTCGAGCGCGTCGAGCCGCGACCGATCGACCTCGCCCAGGTAGCCCAGGTGCGTTCCGCCCAGGAGCAGCTCAGCCGACCGGCCGGGGGTGAACAGGTCGATCGCGGCGGGGCGGACCTCCAGCGCGTGCTCGGCGTGAAGCCGGCCGAGCAGAGCCTCAACCACGCCTTTCAGGCCGAGGTAGTCGCGGCCGCTGACCAGGCCGAGCATGGCCGGCTCGTCGGGGAGCGAGGGCTCGGGGCGGGGGCGATAGATGTTGGCGATCTCGAACAGGTCGGCGTCGGCGTTGCCATGCGCCTCGTTGTGGCGTCGGGCGGCCAGCAGGCTCGGTACCAGGCTCTGCCTCAGCGCGTTCTCGCGCTTGCGGCTCGAATGCTCGACCCGGATCGGCGGCAGGGTGGGGCCCGCATCGACCGCCGCGCTTAGCTCGTCGACGACCAGGCTGAACGTGACCGCCTCGTCGAACCCGCAGCCGGTCAAGGCGCCCCGGATCGCGTCCTCGACCCGCTCGCGCGGCGCGCGGGGCGAGGGGGCGAGCGGCACCGCGCGATCCGCAGGGATGTGCTCGTAGCCATGGATGCGGGCGACCTCCTCGATCAGGTCGATCTCGCGCTCGAGGTCGCTCCGCCAGCTCGGCGGCTGGAAGGAAAGCGCCGACTCGGTCTCGCCCAAGGGGTCCAACCCGAGCGCCCGGAGGATGCGGGCGACGGTCGCGCGGTCGATCGGGATACCCAGAATCCGCGGGATCTGGTCGAGCCGGATCGTGATCGCCGGCCGCTCGGGCCGCACGGGGCCGACGTCGAACAGGCCGGGGTGGAGTGTCCCGCCGGCCAGCTCCAGGATCAGCTCGGCGCAACGGCGGCTGGCCCACTCGGTCCCCTCGGGATCGAGCGGGCGTTCGAAGCGGTAGCTCGACGGGCTGTGCAGCCCCAGGGCCCGTGCGGTCTTGCGGACCGAGATCGAATCGAACTGCGCCGCCTCGATCAGGAGATTGGTCGAGCCGGGGCCGATCTCGGTGTCGAGCCCTCCCATGACGCCCGCCAGGCCGACCGGCTGCTCGGCGTCGGCAATGACGAGCATCTCGGGCGACAGTTCATAAAGCTTGTTGTTGATTGCGCGGAGCGACTCGCCGGGGCGGCTCCGGCGGACGACCAGCCGATGCCCGGCGAGATGGTCGAGGTCGTAGGCGTGGAGCGGCTGGCCGCACTCGAACATGACGTAGTTGGTCACGTCCACGACGTTGCTGATCGGCCGGACGCCCAGGGTTTCGAGCCGCTTGCGGAGCCACCAGGGGCTCTCGCCAACCTTCGCCCCCGAGATGACCCGCGCGGTGAAGCGGGGACAGAGGTCGGTCGCCTCGACCGTCACGCCGGTGCGCGTCTCGACCGGAGGCCCCGACGTGGCGGGCCGGGGGTCGGGGACGCGGAGCGGCGTGTCGAACAGCACGGCGATCTCGCGCGCCACGCCCAGGTGGCCGAGACAGTCGGGTCGGTTACTCGTCACCTCCAGGTCGATCGCCAGGTCGCCCCCGACCTCGGATGTCGATTCGTGGTTCAAGCCCGCTAGCGCCAGGCGTTTGGTCAGGGTCTCCACCGGCATGTCGAGCCGGACGTATTGCGTGAGCCAGTTCCAACTGACGATCATCGTTTTCCTTGCTCAGGAGGCCGCTTCGCCCGGGATGTCCTCACCGCTCCGGCTGGGCGCCCGTCGGCCGGATCTGGGTGGAGAGATGATACCGGATTCCGTCGATCTCGTACTCCAGGTCGCCCAGCAGGGCGATGAATCCCTTCTCGGGACGCGCGACTTCGCCCTTGATGACCACGCCGTTGATGAGCATGGGTGTCGCCTCCCAGCGCGAGTCGCGGAAGTCCCGGGTGTCGGACCGGGCAACCCAGAGCCGGGCCGACTTCGGCGCGGGGATCGAGCGGACCTGGAGCCGCAGGCCGCCGTCGTCGGCATCGGAGTGGGTCCATGCCAGGTCGGGCATCGGGCGGTTTGAGACCGCGTGGCGGAACAGGGCGCCGACGCCGTTCAGGGCGTAGTCGCGGTGCTCCTGCAAGCCGTGGCCGGCGTTCGGCAGGTAGACGACCGACTTGGGGCCTTTCAGGTCGTCCCAGTAGATATTCAGAGAGTCGAGGGTCCAGTAGCGGTCGTTCGTGCCGTTGATCAGGAGCTTGGGGAGCGCGAGCCGGTCGCGATAGCTGTAGGGATCGATCATCATCCAGAGGCGGTGGCCGTCGGGGGTATCGAACTTCTCGGTCAGGCCCCGGCTGGTATAGTCGTTGATCCGCTCGCTGTACTTGCCCCAGACCTCGAGCGAGTGGACCTTCTGTGCCTTCATGTTGAGCGTGTCGATGACCATCGGCGCGATCGCGACGACGCGATGATCGGCGGCCGCCGTCAGCCAGGTGGTCCAGCCGCGCTTCGAGGCGCCGGAGACGACGAACCGGGTGATGGAGGGCTTTCCGTTTTGCTTCGCCCAGGCCTGGACGGCGTCCATCGCCCGGACGGCGCTCTTGACCATCGGGAAGAGCAGGGGCCAATTCTCGTCCTTGGTGTCGAGGTAGCGGAGGAAGGTCTCGGCGATCAGCGTGTCCTCGCTCTTGCCGTCGAGCAGGGGCTGATTGGGGACCTGCGGCAGGACCGCGCAGGTCGCGCCGCAGGTCCGCGCCAAGGTGAACCCCATGGCGTTGTCCTGGGGCTTGGGCTGGCTGTCGTGGTCCCCGCCGGTGAGGAAGAGGAGGACCGCGTCCTTGTGCGCCGGCTCGGCCGGCTCGTAGAGCCGGAGCCGGTGATTCCAGGGGATGCCCTGCCAGACCTGCGATCGCAGCACGACATGCGAGATGGTGCCGGCCGGCGTCTCGGTCCGGCTCGTGACCGACCAGGAGAAGGCGCCGTCATCCCGGCGCACGTAGGCGTCAAGGTCGGCGAAGGCCAAGGGCCCGGTGAGTAACGAGGCCGCGACACCGACGGCCGACGCGATCCAGCGAGCAGGCACATTCATAGGGGATGCTCTTTCGCGATAGTGTGCGTGAAACCATCTCTGTGCAGGCTGGTGAACGAAAACGAACAATGTGTGCGTGTGAGTTTCCTCACAATCTGGAAACAAGAGAGGATCGGTCCCGACCGCTCCTCTCCGAGGC
>JBKOZB010000079.1:0-9816 GCA_046744225.1 Planctomycetota bacterium
GCTCTGCCGCGGCAGGAACTCGACCGTCTCGGGCATGCAATAGACGCAGCGGATGTTGCAGCGGTCAGTCACGCTGATCCGCAGATTGTTATGAACCCGGCCGAACGAGTCGAACAGGCGGTGGGCGTGGGACGTCATAAAGGCGCTTTCGGGTCCGTCAATCATCCGTGAGGCGCGAATTTACAGGTGATCTCGCTTCAGGCGAGGTCGGAGACGCTTCCCTTCAAGATGACACCTCGCCCCAGGATCGTCAATCATTCCGTGTCGCGCCCTCCGAACCGGGTCGGCTAGACAGGCGGGAAACGGGTACTCGACCGTGTCCGTGACCCAGCGCCGTCCCTGGTCGTCGAACGCGAGGTTGAGCGGCTTGTGGATGTCGGGCTCGGCGGCGACGAACTGGACCTCGAATCCGTCCGGGACGTGGAGCGCCTTGCACTCGTCGGCCGGGGTCCGGGGCTCGAACGAGGAGATGTTCTCGACCGGGGCGGGCTTCTGTGCCGGCGCCGAGGTCGGGACACCAAGGGCCGTCGCGGCTAGGCCGCGAACGAACGCGAAACCAGGAGCGCGTCGCATCGAAGCCTCCGGCGATCCGCGTGTCACGTCTGGCTCTCAAACCAGGAAAAAAGGGTGATCGGCATCTTCTCGGGGTCGGCCAAGCGGACCTCACGGTAGCCCTCGCGCGGGATTTCCCTCATCGGGCCGACCGCGACCCCCAGGTCGAGCAACCGGGCCCGCTCGGCCTCTGCGTCCTTAACCTGAAAGACGAGCCGGACCGCATCGCGACCGAGATCCTCGGAGCCACCCCCCTTGAGAGCGACCCGACCTGATCCCGCCGCCAGGAGCGCGTACTGGGGCTCGGGGTCGCTCAGGACCACGCGCAGGCCGAGAATCTCGACGTACCACCGAACCGCGCGGGGCCAGTCCGTGACCTTGAGCTCGGTCAGAAACAGCTCGGGGCCGAGGCCGAAAACCGGGGATGCCATCGCACCATTGTGTCAGGTCCGAGGCCGGGACGCGAGAGGAAGGCTCCGTCGGTTGGCGTTGACCAAAGTGGCCCGATGGCTACAATTTGGCTTAAGTTTTCCTCTTAGGACGATTTGCCGAGACGTAAGGCGTGGTGATGGCAGACGAGTCGCGCGAGAGTCTGGAAGCGGTCCGGCTGGAGAAGCTGCGTCGGATCGAAGCGATGGGGCTCGACCCCTGGGGGCAGCGGTTCGAGAACCACCAGCCGATCGGCGATGTCCGCGCCTTGCCCTTGCCCGAGGGGACCGGCGTCGAGTCGCCCGGCCCGAAGGTGCGCGTCGCCGGGCGGATCATGCTCCGGCGCGGCCAGGGGAAGGTCAACTTCCTCGAACTGCGCGACTGGACCGGCCGCATCCAGGTCTTCGTCGGCAAGAACCAGGTGGGCGAGGCCGGCTGGGGCCTCGCCGCCGAGCTGGACCTGGGCGACCTGATCGGCGTTGATGGGACGCTCGGCTACACCAAGACCGGCGAGCGGACCGTCTTCGCCTCCGCCCTGACGTTCCTGGGCAAGAGCCTCGCCCCACCGCCCGAGAAGTGGCACGGCCTGACCGACGTCGAGCAGCGCTACCGGCAGCGGTACGTCGATCTGTTCAGCAACCCCGACTCCTTGACGACGTTCCTGGGCCGGTCGAAGATCGTCTCGGCCTTCCGCAAGATCATGGAGGCGAAGGGGTTCGTCGAGGTCGAAACGCCGACGATGCAATCGATCGCCGGGGGCGCGGCGGCCCGGCCGTTCATCACGCACCACAACACGCTCGACATCGACCTGTTCCTCCGGATCGCGCCGGAGCTGTACCTGAAGCGGCTGCTGGTTGGCGGCCTGGAACGCGTCTTCGAGATCGGCCGGGTCTACCGGAACGAGGGGATCAGCCCGAAGCACAACCCCGAGTTCACGATGCTGGAGGCGTATCAGGCCTACGGCGACTATCACAGCATGATGGATTTGACCGAGTCCTTGATCTGCGGGGCGATCGAGGCGATCGGCGGTGGCTACCAGCGCCCCTGGGGTGAATCGATGATCGATTTCACCCCCCCCTGGCCGAGGCGGACCTACGCCGAGCTGTTCCAGCAACACATCGGGGTCGCGATGACCGACGATGCCGCCGTGCGGGCGAAGGCCGAGATGCTCGGAATCGTGTCGGCGGGGAAGGACCACGACGTCGTGGTCAGCGAAGTCTTCGAGAAGATGGTCGAGGACCGGCTCGACGGCCCCCTCTTCGTCATCGACTACCCGGCGGCGATCTGCCCCCTGACCAAGCGGAAGGCTTCGAACCCGGCGGTGGCCGAGCGGTTCGAGCTGTTCATTCATGGGATGGAACTCGCCAACGCTTATACTGAGCTGAACGACCCAATCTTGCAGGAAAGTCTGTTCCGCGTTCAACTTCAGGGTCAGGCGGCCGAAGACTCGATGGCGAAGATGGACGACGACTTCGTGCGCGCCCTGAAACACGGCATGCCCCCGGCCGGCGGACTCGGGATCGGGATC
This sequence comes from Planctomycetota bacterium, assembly GCA_046744225.1. Lineage (GTDB taxonomy): Bacteria > Planctomycetota > Planctomycetia > Isosphaerales > Isosphaeraceae > JBKOZB01. The sequence goes on from JBKOZB010000079.1 coordinate 2,510, forward strand.
GACCGGCTCTGCATGCTCCTATTGAACCGTTCGAGCATCCGTGACGTGATCCTGTTCCCGTTGATGCGGCCGCAGACCGGGTGAGCCGAAAAGATGAAAAGATGGCAGATGGCAAATGACAGAAGCCGAGACTATCCAAATCTTTATCAGTTAACACCTTTCATTATGCATCAGTTTTTCAAATCACGTCTTTTCCACGGAGGGAGTGGCCGTCATGTATAAATACCTGCTCTGCTGGCGGTATCTCCGGACCCGCTACATCGCGCTGGCGAGCGTCGTCAGCGTGATGCTGGGGGTCGCCACGATGGTCGTGGTCAACTCGGTGATGGCCGGGTTCTCGGACAAGATGCGCGAGCGGCTCCACGGCGTCCTGGCCGACGTGGTGGTCGAGTCGTACAGCCTCGACGGCTTCTACGACTCGGAGGAGGTCATGGCGCGGATCATGGCCGTGGCCGGTTCCGAGATCGAGGCGATGGCCCCGACGATGGAGACGTTCGGCCTGATGAAGTTTCGGGTCGGGACCGACACGATCACCCGTCAGGTGCAGATCATCGGCGTCCGGCCGAGGGAACGCGCCCGCACGGGCGACTTCGCCGAGTTCCTCTTCGACGATCGGAACCAGCCGATCGAGCCCTCATTTGCCGTCCCCGAGAGCCTCCGTTCCCGGTCGTCCGCCGGCTCGGTCCTGAAGGACTTCCCCGAGGAGGACCCGACTCTGGCCGAGGCCCTGCGCCAGCAATCGCTCAAGGAGATGCCCGAGCACGGCGCGATCATCGGCTACGCGCTGGGGACGATCCATCGCGCCGGCACCAAGTCCGACGACTTCATCGCGCCGCGAGGGACCAAGGTCGGCCTAGTCTTCCCCAAGGCCGGCACGAAGCCCGAGCCTGGCTACGACGACTACACGGTCGTTGGCTACTTCAAGAGCGGCATGAGCGAGTACGACTCGAGCCACGTCTACATCCCGCTCGAACGCTTGCAGCGAATGCGCCTGCTGGTCGATGAACAAGGGCGCGGGGCGGTCAACCAGATCCAGATCAAGGTCAAGCCGGGCGTGAACATCGACCGCCTGGCGGCGACGCTCCAGACGGCGCTCGAACGGCTCCGGCCGATGTTCTTCCGGGTCTCGACCTGGGAGCAGAAGCAGGGACCGCTGCTGGCGGCCGTCTCGATCGAGCAGAGCATCCTGAACATGCTCCTCTTCTTCATCATCGCGGTGGCCGGGTTCGGAATCCTCGGCATCTTCTCGATGATCGTCGTCGAGAAGACCCGCGACATCGGCGTGATGAAGGCGCTCGGCGCCTCGACCGCCGGGGTCCGAGGGATCTTCCTCGGCTATGGCCTGCTGCTCGGGTTCATCGGCAGTGGTGTCGGGATGGCCGGCGGGCTCCTGTTCGTCCACTACATCAACAAGATCGAGAAGGGCCTGAGCTGGCTGACCGGCCACAAAGTCTTCGACGACTCGATCTATTACTTCAACGAGATCCCCACCAAGGTCGAGCCCTGGACCGTCTTCTGGATCGTCGGCGGGGCGCTGTTCATCGCGGCGGCCGCCAGCGTCTGGCCGGCGCAGCGCGCGGCCAAGCTCCACCCGGTCCGGGCGCTCCGGTTCGAGTGAGCGGCGGTCGGGATCGGAAAACAGGATGGGAATGAGACAAGGAATCAAGGACAATCCAGGCTAGGGAAGGCGGACAAGATGGCGATCCACCTCGCGACAACAGGTCTGGAGAAGAGCTACCAGAAGGGGAAAAACACGGTCTCGGTGCTCCGGGGCGTCGATCTGGAGGTCGAGCACGGCGAGCTGGTGGCGATCGTCGGCGCCAGCGGCTCGGGCAAGAGCACGCTACTCCACGTCCTCGGCCTGCTCGACCCGCCCGACGCCGGACTCGTCCAGCTCGACGGCTGCCGGATCGACGATCGCCCCGACCGCGTGCGCGACGAGCTGCGGAATCGGGCGTTCGGGTTCATCTTCCAGTTCTACCACTTGCTCCCCGAGCTTTCGGCCCTGGAGAACGTGCTGATGCCGCAGTCGATCCGGCACGGCTTCTGGTCGTACCTGTCGCGGCGGCGGCGACTCCGGGCCGAGGCGACCGCACTGCTGGAGCGCGTCGGGCTGGGGCACCGGCTCGACCACCGGCCTTCCGAGCTGTCGGGTGGCGAGATGCAGCGGGCCGCGATCGCCCGGGCTCTGGCCGGCGGACCGTCGATCCTCCTGGCCGACGAGCCGACCGGCAATCTCGACGCGGCCACGGGGCAAGGGGTGCTCGAACTGCTCCGCAACTTGAACCGCGAGCGCCGGCTCACTATGATACTGGTCACCCACGACGCTCAGATTGCCCAGCAGGCCGACCGGGTCGTGCGCCTGGCCGAGGGGCGGATCGAGGAATGGGCCCCCGCCCTGGCGTGACGCGACGCCGAAGCGCGGGGGCCGCGCCATCATCGGGGCGGATTGGTCACGCGCCGCTGCGGGAGTTCCACACGGATGAGCCTCAAGGTTTACATCAGCGGCAAGCTCTACGACAAGGCCGACGCCAAGATCAGCGTCTACGATCACGGCTTGCTCTACGGAGATGGAGTCTTCGAGGGCATCCGATCCTATGCGGGTCGCGTCTTCCGGCTCGCCCACCACATCGACCGCCTCTACGATTCCGCGCGGTCGATCCACTTGCAGATCCCGATGGCGAAGGCCGAGCTGGCCCGCGCGGTCCACGACACGCTGGCCGCTAACGAGCTGACCGACGCCTACATCCGCGTCATGGTCACCCGGGGGGCGGGCAGCCTCGGCCTCGACCCGCGCAGGACGACCGACCCGCAGATCATCATCATCACCGACGCCATCAGCCTCTACCCCGCCGAGCTCTACGAGCACGGCCTGAAGATCATCACCGCCGGGACCCTTCGCAACCATCCCAGCGCGCTCAACCCCCGGATCAAGTCGCTCAACTACCTGAACAACATCCTGGCCAAGATCGAAGGGACCAACGCCGGCTGCCTCGAAGCCCTGATGCTCAACCACAAGGGCGAAGTGGCCGAATGCACCGGCGATAACATCTTCGTGGTCCGCAAGGGGCAGTTGCACACCCCCCCGATCGACGCCGGCATCCTCGAAGGGATCACCCGCGACGCGGTCATCGAGCTGGCCCGCGCGACCGGCTACGCCGTCTTCGAGCGGACGATGGACCGCCACGACGTCTACACGGCCGACGAGTGCTTCCTGACCGGCACGGCCGCCGAGGTCATCCCGGTCGTCGATTGCGACGGCCGCACCATCGGCACGGGCAAGCCTGGGCCGGTCACGCAGGACCTCCGCCAGCGGTTCCACACGCTGGTCCGCGAAGAACGCTGACGCAAGGGGCTCCTCCTCATGATCGAGATCCGGAAAATCCTGGCGCCGACCGACTTCAGCCCCCACGCCGCGAAGGCCGTGCGTTACGCCTGCGGCCTGGCCGAGCGGCTCGAATCCGAATTGCACCTGCTCCACGTCCTCGCCGAGGTGGTGCCGTCGGGCCCCGACCCCTTGCTCACGCCCGTCCTGCCGCCGGAGTTTTTCCGGGAGACCGAGGAGCAGTCGCGGGTCGCCCTGGCACGGTTGCTCGAACCCACGTGGGGCCGCCCCCGCGCGATCGAGGCCGCCGTCCGATGGGACAGCCCGGTCGAAGGGATCATCGAGTACGCCCGCGACCAGGCGATCGACCTGATCGTGATCGCCACCCATGGCCGGACCGGCCTGAGCCACGTCCTGCTCGGCTCGGTCGCCGAGCGGATTGTCCGCGAGGCACCTTGCCCGGTCCTGACCATCCGCGACTGAGACCGGACCCCGCCGCTCCGAGGGGTCTGACCCGAGAGGGAACCATCCGGAGACCGGGAGGGAGGATCTTGATGGAGCGGCAGAATCTTGAGCGTCGCGTGATCTACCGGGGGCGGAAGATCGATCTCGCCTTGCAAGCGATCGCGCTGCCGGACGGCTCGATCACCCAGCGCGAAGTGGTCCTGCACCCCGGAGCGGTCGCGCTGGTGCCGATGGTCGATCCCGACCACGTCTGCCTGATCCGGAACCACCGCTACGCGATCGGCAAGACTCTGCTCGAAGTCCCCGCCGGGACGATCGACCCCGACGAGTCGCCCGACGAGACCGCCCGCCGCGAGTTGGCCGAGGAGACCGGCTACCAGGCGGACCGGATCGTCCGGGTCGGCGAGTGGTTCGTCTCCCCCGGAGTCATGAACGAGCGGATGTTCCTCTATCTCTGCGAGGACCTGAAGCCGGGTCCGACCAGCCACCAGCCCGGCGAGCGGCTCCAGCCCGTGATCGTCGCCTGGGACGAGGCGCTCGGGATGGTCCGCGACGGCCGGATCGAGGATGCCAAGACGATGCTGGCCATCCTGCTCCGCGACCGGCTCCGGACCCGCTGAACAGCGGATTCGGAAGGAGCGTTCCACGCACCCTCCGGATTCGACTCTCACCGGCCGGCGAAGGGGAAGAGGCTGGGCAGGAGGACCGAGTCGTGCTCGTTGACGCCGGGGCCGGGCTGGTTCTCGGCGTTGAGGAACATGTCGGGGTCCTCGGGCCCGATCCGCCGGCTGTTGAACCAGCCGACGTGGCCGTCGGAGAAGGCGACGTTCTGGCCGCGGCGGCCGTGGTTGGGGCTGTTCCCCTCCAGGATGTGGTGGTCTTCATGCGCCGGTTGATCGGCCAGCAGGGGGATCTTCGACGTCGCGAGCGAGACGGGGATCGGCCCGGGCCGGCCTGCCCCGTCGCGGAAGCCGATGTGGTAGGCGTAGTCGTGGCAGAGGATCCGGCGATAGTGCGTGGGGTTCTTCTGGCGAAGCTCGGCGAGCGTCTTCATGTCGGGAAAGGGCAGGTGCGTCGACCGACAGGGGCCGTTGCAGGGACAGTCGAGCGTGGAGAGGTCGTGGAGCAGGCCCGCCTCGTGGAGCATGGCCGCGAAACTGCCGGCGTCCGCGGCGGGGCATTCCCGGGTCGCGTAGGGATAGTAATGGTGCTGCACCGCGTACTGCGCCAGGCCGAGCCCGAGCTGCTGGAGGTTGAAGACGCAGCCGGCCTGGTCCATCTGCTGACGGGAGCGATGAACGGCGGGCACCAGCGTGAGAAGGCCGGTGAGCAAGATGCAGGCGGCCACGGCGACGTCGGCCCAGCGAAAAGGGACCCGGACCGGTGCGAAGTCGAGGACACTGCGGCGCGGGCGGCGGCCCGCGACGATCAGGGTGACGGTGCGCCTCGTGAGACCAGGGGGAGGCTCGATCGTCTCGCCGTCGTCGAGGAGCTGGTGGATCGACCGGCTCAGGCGCTCGAACGTCTCGGCCAGGGCGGGATCGGCGGCGATCTCCCGGTCGAGCTGCTCGCGCTCGGGGCTCTCGAGACGTCCGAGGGCGTTATCAAGCATGTCTTGCGCGTTCATGGGATCAACCATTTCCATCACGATTCGCCGCCCGGGCCATCTCCTGGAGCTTGGCCAAGGCGGCGTGCAGCCGTGATTTGACGGTGCCGACCGGAATCTTCAGGATTTCGGCGATTTCGCGGTACTTCAGGTCCTGGTGGTAGGCCAAGATCACGGTCTGGCGAAGCGGTTCCGGCAAGCGGGCCACGCTCTCGCGCACCCAGTCGCGTCGTTCCTGGCCTTGAAGCTCGGCCAGGGGTCCCGACTCGTCGCTCGCCAGCAGGTCGACGAGGTTACCCACGTCGGCCTCGCCGGTCCCGATCCCCTGGTCGAGGCTGAGCGTCGGGTGACGGCCCGCCTTTCGCAGCGCATCGACGGCCTGATGGGTCGCGATCGAGTAAAGCCAGGGCCGCACGGGACGACTGTCCTCGTAAAGACCCCGCTTCAGGTGGACCTGCAGGAACGTGTTCTGAAAGACATCTTCGGCCAGCGACTTGTCACCCAGGTATCGCACCAAGTACCGATAGAGCTCGTGCTCGTAGCGGTGGACCAAGGCATCAAAGTCCTCGGTCCGGCCCTGGTCGCGATACCGTGTCAGCAGCGCCTCGTCCGATAACTGGGCGAGGTCTTCTGCCGTACCGGTGTCAGTCACCTTAGTCATGCTACGTACCGCCAGGGCGGAGAGTTCGGAGTGCGATCGAAATCTTCAGGTCGGCTCCCGAGACGATCCCCCTCGGGCGAGTCAAGCAGGGTTGGCCCCTCCGATCTGGCCCGGCTCAGCGGCCTCGGTCCGGGAACGGTCCGCCCGATTTCCGGGACGGTTTGGGTGCGCTCGGCTATCCATCATACGCATTCCGGGTTGGGGCGTGTCGCGCACCTCCCTCGCGACCCGGACGAAGAGCAAGGCCAAACCATTCGAGGCCGGGCCGACTCGCCGCAAACGGCTTGCCAATCCCTCCATGCCAGGGACGGCGGAACGCGCCTCGATCCAGGGACAGAATAGCAGGCCCAGCAACACCGGGGAACCAGCGCGCGAAGTGAAATGGACGGTCCCCCGAGGATCGAGCATGATGGGAGAATCTCTCTTGTGTGGATCAGGGAGTTCCGCCGTGCAGGTGAACGTCCGACTTTTCGCCCTGGCCAGGGAGCGTACCGGCCGCGCATCGGTCGCGCTCGAGCTGCCCGAGTGCGGCACGGTCGCCGACTTGAAATCGGCGCTGGCCGAAACCCTCCCGGTCCTGGCCCCACTCCTGCCGAACCTTCGGATTGCCGTGGACGCCGAGTATGTCGCGGACGATGGCCCAATCCTCCCCGGCGCCGAGGTGGCGGTCATCCCGCCGGTCAGCGGCGGCCAATCCCAACCGAGTCCGAGTCGCAGCCGATGATCGAGATTACCGAGGCACCGATCGACCACGCCTCCCTGACCGAGCGGGTCCGCTCGAACCTGGCCGGCGCGGTCTGCACGTTCCTGGGGACCGTCCGCGAGATGACCGGCGACCGTCGCACCGCGTCGCTCGATTACGAAGCGTACCCGGAGATGGCCCAGCGGAAGATGGCCGAGCTGGAGGCCGAGGCCCGCCGCCGCTGGCCGATCATCGAGGCGGCGCTGGTGCACCGAGTCGGGCACCTCGACCTGGGCGAGATCAGCGTCGTGGTCGCCGTCAGTTGTCCGCACCGCCATCAGGCGTTCGAAGCCTGCCGCTGGCTGATCGACACCCTCAAGGAGTTCGTCCCGATCTGGAAAAAAGAGGTCTGGGCCGACGGTTCCGAAGAGTGGGTCCACCCGGGTTTGGGATGACCTGCGGAGATCAGTTCCGACCGCTCAGGCCGTCGTCGCGGCGGTGGGTGTCGGGGCCAGCTCCTTGGTCGGCTCTTCGGGCGCGACCTTGGGCAAGAGCCGGTCGAGGATGC
>JBKOZB010000233.1:0-3610 GCA_046744225.1 Planctomycetota bacterium
ACAAGGACCTGGCCGCCGAGGTCGCCGCGAACCGGTTCCGGGCCGACCTCTACTACCGCCTGAACGTCGTGACGATCGCGCTGCCGCCGCTCCGCGACCGCCGCGAGGACATCCCCGAGCTGGTCGCTGTGCTGCTGGCGCGGCACGCGCGCCGGCTTGGCAAGCCCGTCGATGGCGTGGACAATGCCACGATGCGCGTACTTATGGCCGCCCCCTGGAGGGGGAACGTGCGCGAGCTCGACAACGCGCTAGAGCGTGCCGTCATCCTCGGCGACGGGCCGATTCTCACCCCCGACGACTTCTCCCCCGGCCTGATCCTCGACCCGGGCCCGACGGCCGTCGGGGACGATCTGCGGTCCGCCCTGCGCCAGTACGAGCGCCAGCACATCCAGCGTGTCCTGGACGAGTGCGCCGACGACAAGCGGGAAGCCGCCCGCCGGCTCGGTCTCGGCCTCTCCTCGCTCTATCGCAAGCTCGAGGAACTCGGACTGCGCGAGTCATCGTAGCCCGACGGCGACACGGCGTTTATTTCGGACTGACGGGTTGCGGGACGGGGCCAAGCCTGGCATGCTAGGGCCACGGGGAACGACGCACCCCTGGAGGTGTCCCAATGCCCGTAACGGTTGTTCGCTGCACGAATCCCGGTTGCCACGCGGCGGCGTCCTCGAAGATCGCCGCCCCCTGGAAATATGGCGTCTTCTCCGAGCTGAAAACGTTCGGCTACACTTGCGCCGACCACTCCGAAGCGGTCATCAAGTACGCTGAAAAACGTCCCAAGCCGTCCCATTTCTCTCCCGACGAGTGGGTCGGAGAAATCGGGCTCTATGACCTGGCCCAGTGGTGATGCCGTCGCCCCGGTCCTTCCCAAGTCCGGGGCCATCAGCCCTTCCGCCCCTCCGGAGAGAGATGGCCGCGGTCATCCAGCACGATGTCTATAAATGTTGATCGCGGCCTCCTCGTCCGACCGCCGCGGCGCTCCGGCTCGCCGGTGGCTCCTTTCGAAACAAGGCGAGGCTCTCGTTCCATGACGGCGCGAATGAGGGTTCGCGATGAGATGTACCCGATGTGACCGCTGGGCGGTTCCCCAGGCCGTCGGGCGAACCCCGGATGACATCGTGGTGTTCGGCTGGTGCCTCGACTGCCTGCGGGAGACCGGCTGCACCGAGGTCGAGGTGGCCAACCGAGTCCGGGGGACCCGCCTCCCCACGCTCCCGGAGCTGGAACGAGCCCCCCGCCATGAGCCCGACCGCCCCCGCGAGCGGCGAACGCGGATCGTCGCCCTGGTCACGGCCATGCTGGCCGTCTGGGGAATGTTCCTGCTCTCGGCCGGGGGATGGCTCCTCCGACGACCGCCCGAAGGGCCGGTCAGCCCCTTCGGGAACGGAACTCCCGTGCTCCTCCTCGTCGGCGGAGGCACCACCACGGCGACCGCCCTAGTGCTCGGGATGACCGCCTTCGGCCGCGTCCTGCTCCGGTCCCGCCCGGCGCTCCGGGCCGTCCGCTGGGCCTCGTTCCTGATGGAAAACCGACCTAATCTGGGACGATAGCTGGGGGGAACGGCGCGCCTGGCAAACCTCACGGGCTCGGGCGACGGTCAGGGAACACGGCTCAGGACGGCTCTTCGAAAAGCACGATGCTGGCGGTGAAGCCGTGGAGGAAGTTCTGGCCGCCGACGGGTCCGATCTCGCCCATGGCGAAGAACCCGGCGACGGGGAGGGGGCCGAGGACTTCGCGGATCAAGCCGACGTCGTGGTTCGGCGCGGGAAAGAGGCGCGAGCCCCGTCCGTTGCAACTGAAGAGCAGGGCGCCCCGGGGCCGGGCCTCGGGCCGCTCCCGGCGCTCGGCTTCGAGCAGCCCGTGCAGGTCCTCGTTGGCCGTCTCGGCGTCGCGAACGTGGAATTGGATGGTCTGGCCGACCCGCACGAAGTCGCTGATGGCGATCCCACCCGCCTCGTCGGCCCCGAGCACGTTGCGGACCAGGAAGTCGCCGCGCCCGAAGCGTTCCTGGTACTCGTTGATGACCCGGCCGACGTGCAGTCCTTGCTGCACGCGCGCTTGATCGTCCTCCGGGAGGCCCTCGAAGACCTCGCGCAGGACCTCCAGCGCCGGGCGGCGTCCCAGCTCCCGGATGATGTTGCGATCGACCTTGGTCACGATCATCGGGCGGCCGATGGGCCGGCACCCCTGGCTGACGATCGTACGCAGGGTCAGCAGTCCGTCCACGACCACGGCCACCGCCCCGTCCTCGAAGACCTCGCCGTCGAGGACGAGTCGGTTCGATCCCGGCGTCGGCCCTCCACTCGCCATTCCCCCGATCACGCGGAGGCCCGCCGAGGTCTCGTTCACCTGCTTGAGGAACTGGTCGGCCGGAAAGGTGAACGGGTCGCCCAGGAGGAGGACCGACGCCGTCTTGCTGGTGGCCGGGGCGTCGGTCCAGTCGGGGAACCCTTCCCCATCGAAGGTCAGACGCCTCGGCTGAAGATCGACGCCGGGGAGCCGGATCGCCCAGAGGCTCAGCGCGGCGGCGCCCTCGACCTCCTGGTCCTCGCCCACGATCGACTCGCCGGTGCAGCCGAGGACGTGCCGACCCAGGCCCTTCTGGCGCACTTCGCACGCGATCCGGTCCACGGCGTCGGCGTGGTGCTCCGAGGTGAAGACCAGGGCCAGGTCGGCCGGCTCGCCCGCCATGTCCCGCGACGCGCGCTCCAGGACGCTCGCCAGCGCGGCCTCGGTGTTCCGGACGGTCGAGAGCGCCGAGACGCACTTCATCGGATGGTCCTTCCGCGTTCGCAAGGAGGAGTGCAGTGGGGAATTTGCCCATATTCTACCGCGAAGGTTTTCCGGTCGGATAGGGCCTGCTCCCGGCTGATCTAAGTTGCGCTTAACGCTCGTTGACGGGGCCGTTATAATGATGCGAGATCTCCCTCAAGCTCGCACTCCGCATGAGCTGGGACCCACGCGCCGGCCGCCGGGAGTCGCGCGACGAGGAGGACGTAGCCCGCGGCGCAGCCATCCTGAACATCTCTCCCTTCGTTGCGGCGTTACGGGGCCCACGTTCGCCGTTGCTGCGGCCCGATCGTCTCTCCCCTTGGACCCTGTTTATGGCCTTCGATCCCAAGCTCATCCGCAATTTCTCGATCGTCGCACACATCGACCACGGCAAGAGCACCCTGGCCGACCAGCTCTTGCTCCAGTCCGGGGCGATCACCCAGCGCGAGTTCCGCGAGCAGTTGCTCGACGACATGGACTTGGAGCGCGAGCGCGGCATCACGATCAAGGCCCGCGCCGTCGCGATCAACTACACGCACGACGGCAAAACGTATGAATTGAACCTGATTGATACCCCGGGCCACGTCGATTTCCACTACGAAGTGTCGCGCAGCCTCGCGGCGTGCGAGGGGGCGATCCTCCTGGTCGATGCCACGCAAGGGGTCCAGGCGCAGACGGTCGCCAACGCCTACCTGGCGATCAACGGCGACCTGGCGATTGTCCCGGCCCTGAACAAGATCGACATGCAGGCGGCCCGGCCCGACGAGATCCGCGAGGAGATCATGGCGACCCTCGGGATCGACCCGTCCGAGGTCCTCGCCATCAGCGCCAAGACGGGGCT
>JBKOZB010000131.1:0-8584 GCA_046744225.1 Planctomycetota bacterium
GGGGGCATGGAGTCAAGAACCTTGTTCGACGGAGAATCGGGATCCTGGAGGCAGAAATCAAAGTCTCCCATATACCTGAACGACATCTTCCTTATACTGAATGACTGGTGACGAGCCATCGACGCGTCGTGACTCGCACGTCCTGAACTTCGCGCCTCGCCGAGCGAGCCCAAGCCACGGAGAGGAATGACCGTGCAAACCATCGATTACATCTACCGATTCGACCCGAAGAACCCCACCGCCAAGCCGGTTCCACCCAATGCCGAGACCGCATGCCGGATGCTGGTGGACGGTAACCGGACGTTCTCCCAGTGGATGGAGAGTTGCCGGACCAGCACCCTTTCGCCGGGCGAGCCGCGATACGTCGTCCCTTGCAACGGTCTGGAAGTGGGGATGATCCGGACCAAGGGCGAGGCCCCCAAGCAGTCCCCCTTCGCGGTCGTGGTCGGGTGCTCCGACGCCCGCGTGCCGACCGAGATGGTTTTCGGCCAGGGGTTCAACGACCTGTTCGTCGTCCGGGTGGCGGGGAACGTCCTGGGCGACGAGTGCCTCGGCAGCATCGACTACGCGCTGAACGCCCTGAACGACAGCATCAAGGTCGTGGTCGTGCTCGGGCACAGCGGCTGCGGTGCGGTGACGGCGGCAGTGGATGCCTACCTGAATCCACCGAGCTTCTGGCAGAGGGCGCGGTCGAACACGCTCCGTGGGCTCATCCATCGCATCTTCGTCGCGGTCTGCGAGGCGGACAACGGCCTGAACACGGTCTGGGGGGCGGACGCCCCGTCGAAGCCCGGCTACCACAAGGCGCTGATCGAGAGCGCCGTCTGCATCAACGCAGCCCAGGCGGCTTACTATCTCCATCAGGAGGTCGAGCGGGCCGGCAAGAGAGGAATCGAGGTCCTCTATGGCGTCTATAACCTGTCCACACACCAGGTGACGATGCCTCCCGAGCCGCTGGCCGGACCGTCCAATCAGCTCACGAACCTGGCCCACGCACCGACCAACCCGCACGAGTTCACCTCGCTGGCCATCCAAGTCGCCGAGAAGTTCCTGCCCTGGGCCAAGGCACAGAGCTAATGCGCATCCCAGGAAGTTCGTGCCCGGCGGGAGCGGCGGGCACGAACCTCCTGGGATGCGCAAAGATACCGATGCCAACGGTTGAAGGAGGAAAAGTCGAAGACGAGTTGCTCGGTGCGTTCAGCTCGTCCTTGCTGCAGACCATGAGGGTAAGGTCCTGTCCCCAGCGGGCGGCGGGGTGGCTGGGGTTGCACCAGCAACCCCGGTTCCCAGGCGCTGGGGTTGTTGGCTCAACCCCAGCCACCCCGCCGAGCACCCGCACCCGGCCGGAACCGCTCCTCGACCCAGGATACAGGCACCCCAGCGCCACGACGGCCGGCGCGGCCAGCTGCGGAAAGTCCCGCTCACGCTCCGTTTCCCTCCTGAGCGGGGACGTTGCGGGCCGCCGTCGACGCGCGGTCCACGCGGTCCAGCGTCGCGATCAGCTCCTCGGGCCGGGACCGCTCGTTGAGGCAACGTACCACCTCGGATGCGTGCAAGGACGCGGTCAGTGATGCGAGCATCCTTAGATGCAACCGAACGGTCGGCGAGATGATCAGCAGGAGCGTCTTGACGGGCTTGTTGTCGATCGCCCCGAAGTCCGCGATCGGCTTCTCCGGGAACCCGATCGCGAAGACCGGCTGATTGACGTAGAGCACGACCGGGTTGCGCGGGTGCGGGATGGCCAGCCCGTCGCCCATGCCGGTCGGGCAGAGCGACTCGCGGGCCATCAGCACTTGCCACAGGTGGTCCCGGTCCACCGTCGCCGGCAGCGGCAGGGCGTCGATCAACGACCGGTAGACCGACTCCTTGTCGTCACCCGGGAGGTGGTAGTGGATGCCCCCCAGCTCCAGCGCCGAGGCCAGCATCGGGACCCAGGCGTCGCCGCTGTCGGAAACCACGCTCGGGTGGATCGGCTGCTTGTTCCTCCAGGCCCATTCCAGCAGCTCGATCCGGTCGAACTGGTACTGATCCTGCACCAGCCGGGCGGGGAGGCCCTCCGACTGGATCCAGCGCGCGACCTGGTCCTCGCTGACCTGCAGGAGATTGGCTGCGCTCTTCAATGACAGGTTCATGCGTCCGAACCTCACGGCATGGAGGGGCCTGAAGCCTTCGAATCACAGGGGTTCGAGCGGCGCAACGGATCAATCCATGAGTCCGAGCCCCAATGCCGCGCTGCTCCAAGGTGTACTGGGCCGAATGACCTGGGAGGGGATCATCGTGGGTTCCGATCGGCGGATCGGCCCCGCGATGCAGGTGGGCTGACGTTGGAGAGGGACCGTTCGTGGCTTGGTCCTGATCGTCAATCGTTGCTCCCAATTCATTTGGGAATGTTCACGAGGACGCGAACAGCCCGTTCCGCGCGGCCGAACCAAATCTGTCGGACTCCAAAAGCCAGACGGATCGGGATCGTATGATCGCGTCCGTGCCCCGTTTCTGTCAAGGGACCAACGATTTCATGAGCGCGGCATTGTGGTCTTTTCACATCCCCCAGGTTCTCGAAGGAGGGTGGCAGGTCTTCGAGCCGAGGGGCCACGATGCGCGAGCGTGTCGGCTCGTCCGGATTGTCAAGGAGCCTGGTGAAGACACCCTCCTCGTTAACTCATTGGAGGAGTCAGGGGCGCGACAGGTCGTCCGCGGCCGTCGGCCCGTCCTCGGAGGGCGACGGGGGGATCTCGGCCCAGGCCGCGACGCGCCGGCCGCGGGCGTCGGTGCCGATGGCCTTGACGATCAGCGGGCCGCTGGCGCGAGAGACACCGGCCAGGCAGATCGGCCGCGAGTCCAACTGCCCGAGCGCGGGGAGGGCCGAGGTCCCGAATGCCGAGGCGACCCCGAGCATGTCGAGCCCGTCGCGCCGGAAACCCGCCGCGTGCGGGTTGGCCGCCGGCACGAGCGGCTCCCAGGCCAGGGCCGAGAGCCGGACGGCCATCCCCTGTCGCTCGCGGACCCGGGCGTGCAGCCAGGGGTCGCCGCCGGGGCTAGAGGTGAGCCGGACCGTCAGCTCGATCCGGGCCATGTCGGCGGGGAGCGGGACCGCCGTCACCTGGAGTTCGGCCTCGGGGGGGCCGAGCACCTCGATCGCCACCGCCCCGCTTGCCGCCCCCTCGACCACGACGTAATGGCTGCTGGTCCCGGCCGCCGACCACATTTCGGCCCTGCCATCGGGACGGAGCAACGCGGTCCGGGGACCGGCCAGCTCCCAGGCGTCGAACGGCCCGCGCATGTTGAGCGACCGGAAGGCGGTGTCGTGGCCGCGATCCACTCCCAGCCCGCTCAGGTAGAGCGCGGTGGACCACTGACGGTAGAGGTCGGCGAAGGTCGTCCCGGTCGCACGCTCGAGGTTCGCGGTCCCGCGCTGGTCCGACCGGATCAGGGCGGGGATCAGGTCCGGGCCGAACCGGTCGGCGCACCAGCGGAGGAACAGGTACGTGCCTCCCCGGTTGCCGTGGCTGCGGAACAGGTCGGCCGCGTAGTAGTCCTCGACCACCAGGCGGTACCGCTCGGGCTGCGACAGGAAGGCGCTGACGCGATAGTCAAGGTTCGACCGTGAGAACCCGTGCAGGTCCTCGACTAGGTGGGCCAACGCCTCGTCAAGCCAGCCCTCCTCCTCGGGCCCGAGCCGCCCGCTCGATACGCCCGGCGCGGCGAGCGCCTTGGCGCTGAACGTGACGGCGTGGGTGTACTCGTGGGCCAGGATCGTCCGCAGGTGTGGGCTCGGCCCTAGCGCCGTGCTCAGGTACATCATGTCGCAGCGGTTGCTGAACGGAGTGCCGAGGCTCGGGTCGAAGTCGGCGCCCCGGATGAAGCCGTCCACCGCGTACCGACCCCCGGCGAGTCGGGTCAGCCAGCTCGAGATCAGCACGGTGAACCGGCCGTCGCCGTCCACGTCGCGGGCCTGGCCGAACAACCGGGCGGCGGTCGGGAAGACCTCGTCGTCGAAGGTCGCGACCAGGTCGCGCAAGACCTCCGCGGCGACGGCCTCGGCGTCGCGGGCATCGACGTAGATCTGGACCCGGTGCCCCACCGCCCGCAATAGCCCCGCGACGGCCAGGTAGTTGCTCGCACTGGCGACGTCACCATCACGGACCATCAGGTGGAAGGTTCGCTCGCGGGCCGGAACCCCGGCGACCGGCTCGGTGATCGGGGCCAGGGGAGGCGTCGCGAGGTGCGGCGCCCGCCTCGGGCCGTCCGTCGCCAGGATTGGGACGTGGGCCAGGGTGGCCGACCGCGCGGTGAGCCGGATCGGGAACGGCCCGGCCGTCTTCGCGAGCGCCGAGACGACGACCAGGGTCCGCGACCCCGGCCTCGGCGTGGCAACCTCGAACGTCGCGCGTCCCGCGGCGACCGCGATCGGCACCGGATGCCCTTCCCGCCAGACCGATCCGGATGCCGCTGGTTTCGCGTCCTCCGACCCCGCCCGGCCGGTCAGCAGGGCGACGCCCAAGGCCACAGCCGCCGCCACTCCCGACTGTTTGACCACCGGGCGCTGAAGGAGCAGGCCGAGCATCCGGCGACACCCCCGCGCGAGACCGGCCCATCCCGCGACCCGACGCCCCATCGGGACCGTTCCAGGATCGGCGACAGACTTTCGATCGGTCCGGCGGATCGCCTGGCTTGAATCGATTGCGAGGGAGAGACCGACCCCTTCCGCCTTCAATCTTTTTGCCAGGAAGGCTCGATTTCGGGGTCCCGCCGGGGGTGGTCATGTCGGGTGCGTGAAACCACCCCTGTGAACATGCAGCGATAATTCTGTTTAAATCATTGACACCGTGAGGTCTCGGCGTCAGTTCTCTGGGAGGATTGATTGCATCGGCTCCTCTCCGCCGAAAATGAGGGGGAATTCAGGCGTCGAGCACCCGCCGCGCCAGCACGAGGGCCCCTTTAACGGGATCGGAGACGGCCGTGGCCTCCGCATCGTAACCGGCGCGGGCGAGGTGGTCGAGGAGGCTCCGCGCGACGGCCGGGACCGACAGGAGGAACCCGCCGGCCATCGCCAGAGGGACGCGGCCTCCGTGCCAACCCAGCGCGCGGGCAACCGCGACGACGGCCTCGGCCAGCTCGCGCCCGGCCGGCGCGAGGACCTCGGGGACGATCGCGGGATCTTCCTCGGCCGCCGCCACGACGCTCGGCGCCAGCGCCGCGATCTTCGTCCGGTCGAACCCGGGGGCGTAGGCCACCGAGACCAGTTGGGAAGGCCCCGCGATCCCGAGCGCCGCACAGAGCCGTTCGGTCAGCGGGTCGTGTTCCGTGGGCCTTGGGTCGCGGCCGTCGGCGCGTCGGGCGACGCGCCGGAGGGCGGCCACCGCGACGGCGTAGGCGCTTCCCTCGTCGCCGAAGAGCGGGCCCCAGCTCCCCGCGCGGGCGGTTCGGCCATCGGGCGCGCGGCCGACGGCGATCGAGCCGGTGCCGGCGATGACGCCGAGGCCCCACCCCTCAGGCGTCCCGGCGGCGATCACCAGCAGTCCGTCGCTGACCGCGAACAGGCGGCGGGTCCACTGCGCGCGTTCCGACCACGAACGGAGCAACTCTTGAGCGTCCGGCCGGTCGAACCCGGCCAGGCCGAGGCAGGCCAATTCGACCGGCACGGCGGGCCTGCCGGCGTCAGCAAAAGCCGAGGCGATCGCCTGTTCCAGGGCCTCGCGCGCGGCGTCGGCCCCCACGGCCTTGAGGTTCGACGGCCCTGCGCGGCCGCGCCCGAGCACGTTGCCATCGGCGTCGGCCAGCCAGGCGACGGTCGAGGTGCCGCCGCCGTCGATCCCGAGCAAGGCGGGTGTATCGGTCATGGTGTTTCGTCCCCATTCGCGGCCTGGACCGCCGCGCGGACCTGGCCCCCATTCGCATCAAGTAAGGTGAGCGCCCGCGCGGCCTCCCCCCCCGAGAGCGCCATGACCAGCGCCGGCTTGAGGCATCCGGCCGTCAGCCGGAGCAAGTGCGCGGCTTGGGCGTTGTCGATCCCGGTCAACTCGCGGAGGATGCGGCGGCTCCGGATACCCAGCTTCAGTACTTCCCGAATTTCACGGTTAAAGGGTGGCAGGGGATGGAAAACCCAAGTGCTTCTCCGAAAATGACTTATGCAATGTCCATTCTTCACGGAGGGACCTATGCACAAGTTCACCAACACCCTGACACCCACTCAAGTCTATCGCTTCGCCGTCGATCTCTGCCAGCCCCACCTGGGATTCCGCACCATCGGCAAAGTCACCGCCGAGGTCTTCTTGACCGTCCTGTTCACTGCAGCCGCTCGCATCTCCTCGGTCTCCGAAACGTGCCGTCGGCTCTCAAACGTTCCCTACGAGGACACCTTCTCCCGCTCTCTACGCCAACTTGTCCGCGCTCGAAGAACTCAAACGCTGGATCAACGCGGCCTTCGACATCTGGAGCCGCGCAAAAATAAGTTGATCATTTCCGGCTTGATTTGATGAAGCAGTACGAGGACCTTTCCGGGAAGGTGAAGGAGACGTCGAAGGGAAGCAAGCCGGATCACGCTGAGGGACCCGACGAAGAAAAGATGGACAGATTCCGCCGCGGTCGGCGTAATCGCTACCATTTTCGGATTGTGCTAAGTCGAGCTGCCTCCCTGCCGATTCTAATGACTGGGACATTCGGCCCGGGGCCATTTCGAAGCTTCGAGACGAAGTGAATCCACAAATTCAGGGACCGGGAATTCGGCTGACAGCCCTCCCAGATCATCCTCTTTCCGAATTCTCTGATCTCCTGATCCTCATGGCCGATTTGGAGTGAGATGCCCACTCTGCTGATCTCTCCGACTCTTGTCTTGAGGCCATCCTTTCGAAGGCCTCCACGGCGCAGAGGTGGTCCATCTCCCGGACCGGACGTAGGGAAAACAGCATGTGCGCATGGAGGCTCGGCGCAAGGTACGGGTGGGTTGCCCTCCTCCTGGGTCTCATCGCGATCGGGAGAGGTCCGTTCGTCCTCGCCCAGACACCGGTGCCCCCTCCCGTCCCGGAGACGAACCCGGCCCCGGCCGCGCCCCCCTCGCGCGAGGCCTTGCTCGAAGAACGTCTTCGTAAGCTGGAGGCGATGAATCAAAAAATTCTCCAGCAATACGAGGCGATGGAACGCAGGCACAACCAGCGCTACGAGAAGCTCTCCCAAGAATTCAAGGCCCTCCAGGAACGCCTGGAGGCCGAGTCCGCCAGCGGCGAGAGCGTGGGTGACCCGGCCGGCGATGGCGACGGTGGCCGTCCCGCGGCGGGGGGCGGTGCCGTCTCTCCCAGCGAAAAGCCGATCGGGCCCGAGGCGACGCGCGGGCCGCAGGGCACCATCAGCCGAACTCGCGAGCGGCCGGCCGTGCCCGGCAAGGTCACGGTCAGCCGAGGCTTCCGGTGGACCTCCGAGGACAATGAGTTCCAGCTCGTCTTCCACGACCTGACCCAGGCCGATCTGCGCAATTTCCCAGGGAACGGCGACCAGAGCCCGCTCCATACCCAGTTCTTCATCCCCCGCCAACGGTGGTATTTCGCCGGGCGGGCGACCAAGGACGTCGACTTCTACACGGTGGTCAACCGCGGTTACGGCCCCATCGACTTGCTCGATGCGTTCCTTGATTTCAGATATTTAGGTCCCAAGGCCGTGCTGCGAGTTGGACGGACGAAGACCCCCGCCTCCTACGAATACTACCAGATCGCTGAGGGCGACCTGATCGCCCCCGAGCGGTCACTCTTCACGGGCAATCTCTCCGGCAACCGCCAGAATGGGTTCATGGAGCACGGCCGAATCCTCGGCGAACGTGCCGAGTACGCCCTCGGCGTCTTCAACGGCCCGCGCCGTTCGTTCCAGGACTTCAACAACGACAAGGATCTTTTTGTGTTCTTCAACATCCGGCCGTTCGAGAAATCGGAGAGGCTGAAGGCGCTGAACATCATGAACATCGGCGGCTCGTACCACTTCGGCACCCAGAACAACCCGCTCCAGCCGAACATCCTTACGACCGCCAACGACCAATCGTCCACCACCAGCGACGTCACCGTCCAATCGCTCTCTCCTGAGTTCTTCAGGTTCAACGACAACGTGGTCGAGAATGGGGCCTTGGCGCACGGGGCAGCCTGGATCGCCTGGTATTACAAGAGTTTCAACCTGCTCGTCCAGTACGACGGCGGTTACCAGGACTACGCGTTAGCCCACAGCAGCACCCGGACTCGCGTGTCGCAGACAGGTTACTTCGCGCAGGCGTATTACTTCCTGACGGGCGAGCAGATCAAGCGGCGGGTCTACATCACGCCGAGGCGCAACTTCTCCATCAGGAACGGCCGGATCACCGGCCCCGGCGCCATCGAGGTGCACGCCCGCTACAGCTACCTCAATATCGGCCACGACGTCTTCACCGCCGGCCTGGCCGACCCCAACCTCTGGACTAACCAGGCGTACGCCATCGACACCGGCATCAACTGGTACCCAAACGAGTACACCAAGATCTACCTCGACTGGCAGCACTCCGTCTTCGGCAACCAAGTCTTCAATGGACAGAACGCCTTCCATAAACAGGCAAATCTGATCTGGCTGCGGT
>JBKOZB010000289.1:0-3657 GCA_046744225.1 Planctomycetota bacterium
TATCTGGAGGGCCAGGGGCTTTGGCCCGACTTTCACGTGAGTTTTCTTGCTGAACTCCGCAACGCCCTCGCCGATCGACTTCCCGAATCGTACGTGGCGCGGATTGACGAGCGGATGAATCTGGTCGAGGTCCCGACCGAAGAGGTCAAGCTGGTTCGTCCCGATGTCGCGGTGATGCGGCAGGGACCCGAGCGCTCGGCGAGTCCGCGACCAAGGGGGACGCTCACCTTGGAGCCCGTGACCATCCCGCTCAAGTTCCTGGAGGAGTTCCGCGAGGTTTACATCGAAATCCTCCATGGACCCGATCGCAGGCTGGTCGCCGTCGTGGAACTGCTCTCGCCGAGCAACAAGGCAGGAAACGGCCGCCGGGATTACCTCGCCAAGCGCAACGGCTTGATGCAACAAGAGGTACACCTGGTGGAGCTGGATTTCTTGATCGCGGGCCATCGGCTCCCCATGGAGCAGCCGTTGCCGGCGGGCGATTTCTTCGCGCTGGTGGCGCGGGGCGACCGCCGGCCCGATTGCGCGGTTTACGCCTGGACGGTGCGCGATCCCTTGCCGACCATCCCCATCCCCCTTTTGCTCCCCGACCCCGATGTCCTGGTCGATCTCGCTCCCCTCTTCGCCTCCGTCTACGAGCGCGCACGGTATGCTCGCTCGATCGACTACAATGCTCCCCTGACGCTTCCCCTCAAACCAGAGGACCGCGCCTGGGCCGAGGAACTGGCCAGGACGTCGCGGCGCTGAGGCGGTGTGCTCTCCCTTCCCAGGATCAGAGGAGCGGGTCAGCCCCCGGCCAGGCTTTCCAGCAGGCTATCGGGGGCGGCGGCGTACTCCAAGGGCTCCATCGAGTAGCTGGCGCGGCCCTGGCTGAGGCTCCGGACGGCGGTCGAGTAGCCGAACATCGTCTCCAGCGGCGCGCGGGCCTCGATGACCATCAGCTTGCCGCGGGTGAACGTCTTGTCGATCAGCGCGCGGCGGCTCGACAGGTCGGCCGTGATGTTCCCCAGGTAATCTTCCGGCGTCACGACCTCCAGCTTCATGATCGGCTCCAGGAGCACCGAACCAGCCTCGTGGACCGCCTTGCGCAAGGCGTCCGAGGCGGCGAACCGGAAGGCCAGTTCGTTCGAGTCGACCTCGTGGGTGTCGCCGTCGACGAGCGTGATCTTCAGGTCCACGAGCGGGAAGCCGGTGCGGCCCCCCGACTTCGCCTCCTCGCGCAGGCCCGCCTCGATCGCCGGGAGGAACTCGGAGGGGATAACGCCCCCCTTGAGCTTGTTGACGAACGCGAGCACGGGCGCCCCCTTGGGCTGGGTTTGCGGCTCCAGGTCGATCGTCACCTTGGCGTAGAGCCCCGAGCCGCCGGTCTGGCGGATGCACGTCCCCTGCACGCGCTTGACCGCGCGCTTGATCGTCTCGCGATAGCTGACGCGCGGGCGGCCGACGTGGACCTTGAGGTTGTAGTCCCGGGTCATCCGATTCTTGAGGATTTCCAGGTGCAGCTCGCCCATCCCCGAGATGAGCGTCTGGCCGGTCTCCTCGTTGACCTTGTAGGCGAAGGTCGGGTCCTCGCGCGCCAGGGCGGCCAGGGTGTCGGCGAGCTTGCCCTTGTCGGCCGAGCTGACCGGCTCGATCGACATGCTGATGACGGTTTCGGGGAACTCGATCCGTTCGAGCAGGATCGGGTGCGCCGCGTCACACAGGGTGTCGCCGGTGACCGACTCCTTCAGGCCGACGACGCCGACGATGTCGCCGGCCGTCGCCACCTCGACCTTCTCGCGCTCATCGGCGCGGATGTGGTAGAGCCGCGAGCAGATCTCTTTCTTATCCTTGCCCGGGTTGTAGACGCGGCTGCCGGCCTTCAGTTCGCCCGAGTAGCTCCGGACGAACGAGAGGTCGCCGTGCTGGTCGTTGGTGATCTTGAAGACGAGCCCGCAGAAGGGCGCATCGCGGTCGGGCGCGCGCTTGATCTCGGTCCCCTTCTTGGGGTGATGGCCGACGACCGGCGGCTTGTCGAGCGGGCTGGGCAGGTAGGCGGCGACCGCGTCGAGCAGATGCTGGACACCGACGTACTTGAAGCTCGAACCGCAGAGGACCGGCTGCGCCCGGCCGGTCAGCGTGGCGCGCCGGAGAGCCGCGACGACCTGCTCAGCGGTCAGCTCGGCCCCTTCGAGGTGGGCCATGTAGACCTCAGTGAACGCCTCGTCGAAGTCGCTCAGGGCGTTGAGCATCTTCTCGCGCCAGAGCTCGGCGTCGGGGCGAAGATCGGCGGGGATCTCGGCCTCGGTGACGGTCGAGCCGAGGTCCTCGGTCTTGTAGTACAGGGCCCGCATCGTGATCAGGTCGATCAGGCCCTTGAACTCGCCCATGGTCCCTTCCGGCCCGGCGCCGATGGGGATCTGGATGGGGATCGGGTGGCTTTCGAGCCGCTCGGCGATCTCGTCGTAGACCCGCTCGAACTCGGCCCCGATCCGGTCCATCTTGTTGATGAAGCAGATCCGGGGGACGTGATATTTGGCCGCCTGCCGCCAGACGGTCTCGCTCTGCGCCTCGACCCCCTCGACGGCCGAGAAGATAACGATGGCGCCGTCGAGGACACGGAGCGACCGCTCGACCTCGGCCGTGAAATCGACGTGGCCGGGCGTGTCGATGATGTTGATCGTGATCGGCCGGCCCGCCGCGTCCTTCCAGTGGCAGGTGATCGCCGCGGCGACGATCGTGATCCCCCGCTCGCGCTCCTCTTCGAGGTAGTCGGTGGTCGTGGACCCCTTGTCCACGTCGCCCATCCGGTGGATCTCGCCCGTGTAATACAGGATGCGCTCGGTCGTGGTCGTCTTGCCGGCGTCGATGTGCGCGATGATGCCGATGTTGCGGATCGATTGCAAATGTCCGGGGTCGCTGTCCATGGGTGTGGCCGTCCGGGGCGTTCCGAGTGAGGCATCGGCCGAGGGCCGGTTCACGAGACGTTCTCATCTAGCTTATCGCCCCGCAGGCGATCGCACAGCGCGAGTCGCCGCCGAAGTGGCGGCGCTCGTCCCGGCTCTGCTTGACCTGGCCGGTGATGGGGCACAAACTGGGATCAGGAGGTCCGATCCGGCCGTGAGCGACGTGACATGAAAGTTCGGGATGTGATCCGGTTGCTGACCAAAGACGGCTGGGTCCAGGAATCTCAGAAAGGCAGCCACCGGCAGGTCAGTCATCCCAGCAAACCGGGCAAGGTGACCGTGCCTGGCAAAATGTCGGATGATCTGCCCATCGGCACTCTCAAGAGCATTCTTCGACAAGCCGGCGTCCAGGAAGGAGAATGAGCATGCAAATCGACAAGGCGATCGACACGGAGCAAGAACGACAGCAGCGGCTTGAGGAGATGCTCGCCGAGCACGAGCCGCATTGGCTCGACCAATTCAAGCCGGGGTCATTCGGTTGTCATGAACTTCTGGATCGAACCATGTTGGCGGCCAACCTCGTGGAAGAGTACGTGCGATCTCACCCCGCATGCGTCCAGAACCAGGAATGGTTCGCGTTGGCCGAGCAGGCCATGGCCGCCTTGTGGTAATTGTATCAACGGATTGGCTCGGAGCATCTGGACGAGAGGAGCCCTGTCGCAAGTGGATGAGGTTGACCCTAGGAAAAGCGAACCCGGACCGATGCTGCGGA
>JBKOZB010000324.1:0-5078 GCA_046744225.1 Planctomycetota bacterium
ATTACCTAGCATTACATATAAACACGAAGCGATGATCACCACAGCGACATAAATCCAGGTCCAGGCGATCTGTACCAATAGCTCGTAATACCATGGTTCATCCAGCATAACAGATGGTGGTGTAACTTATACGTCAGTAAGTCCTGATGTCGAGATGGGGTCATTGTCATCCACCATAGCATCTGCGGCATCTAAAGCATCTGTAGCATTAGTGAGTGGAATCCATCGCCCATTGAAATTAACCTATGGTTCAGCACCTGAATCAATTGTAACATTTGATTGATCATCGTCGAGCCCCGGGGCCTCTTCAGCCAAAGGCTCATCAGGGGCCGCATGGTAGGAAAACCTATTCCTGCAACCGGGACAACTGACATTGGCACCATCAGGCACAGGTTTACTAAATGACCGCGCGCGGTTGCAGTAGGGACAGATAATCTTGATAGACATCAAACATCCTCGTACGGACACACCCCGCAACTATTCTTAGCATGGTTGCAATTATAACACAAAGTGGCATAACCGTCTGGGAACCCGGGCGTTGTTGCCCAGAAACCACAGAGGACGGCCCGGCTCGGGGCTTCTCGTGTTAGGATGTGTGTTCGCCAGGCCCGCACCTCGGACCGTCCCGTCACGAGACCCCGCTCAACAGCCCCCGCTCGGGCTCGAGTGTGGTCTTGACCGACAGGGCAGCCCGCTCGCACGGGCGGAGGGCCAGCGCGGCGATCACGTCGCACAGGCGTTTTTGGTGGTGCGACCGGCTCAGGTAGTCGGTCACGCCAAGCTGGAAGAGCGTGACGGCCCGTTCGACCTGATAGTGCTCACTCATGGCGACGACCGGCGCGGGCCGACGCAAGGTCGAGCTGACCCAAAGCAGCCGTGCGACTTCGGCAGTCCTCACATCGCCCGCGAGATGGACGACGATCAGCCCGATCCCGTCCCGCGTCGCCCGAGCACAAGCCACCTCGATGTCGTCCACCGCGTCGAGCCGCAGGCCACCCAGCCGCTCGACCTCGGATTCGACCCAGCCGACCAGCGACGCGTTACGGCTGATCACCAGCACCGTAGATTCCGGCATCGTGAATCGCTCCAAGCTGTCCCGAACCGATTCGACTTTGTTCCCGGGGGTTGGATCTATGGCGCGGAAGGACAGGACGACATACCCCGAACTCTCGATACTCTCTGAAGGGATCAGTCGAGCCATCAAACCGTCCCGCGGGAGAGATCGTGCCCCCTCCGGGGGAGCGGAGCACAATTCCCAATAAGATACAACCGTAATCGGCTGTCCTCCACGACAAAGAAAACCGAGCTCTTGAAACTGCGCCGGTTCTTCTGGGCGGTGTCATCCTGGGACGCGCGCGTTTCTGTCGATTCCGAGGAGGATGGTTCTTGCTACGGGGCGTCTGAGCGACTGTGATGCCGGCCGATCCTTGGAAATCCCGACACGCCCCGCCTCCCGTTTTCCCCCTTCACTCTTGCGAGAGGACGTCCGGGAGGTCACGATCGGCGGAACGCCGCGTTTTCGACCACGAAACGAGGGTTCCGCATCGATGCCGCACAAACCAGAACTGAACCGGCGCGCTCTGCTCAGGACCGCCGCGGCTGCGGGCCTTGCCTCGGCCCTCGGCTCCCAGGTCGCCAACGTCTCGGCTGCCCCCTCTTCCACTTCCACGCCGACGCCCGCCCGTCCCGACCTCATCCGGCGCGAGAACGAGGTCCCAGGGACCCGCGACTGGATCGCCACGAACGTCCGGATCGACCCGAAAGGGCCTCGGCGCCCGGCACCGGCTCCGCCTCGGATCGTTCCTCGGCCGAGTGCAGCCCGACCCGCCGAGCGGCTCCGTGCGTCTCCGCGAGTGTAAGTGGAAGCCCTGCATAATATTAACGATTCCGACAGTCTGGGCAAGTGGTATTTATTAACCAGGCAGACCATCTTCGACAGGAGAGGACATTGAGCATGATGAGGATGCGATTGCGACTGGCCTGGCTGGTACCGGTACTGCTGTTCGGCCTGGGGGCGGCGCCCCCGTCCGACCGGGGGCTGGAGCGGATCTTCCCGTTCCCGATCCGCCAGACGACGCTCGAGAACGGCCTGACGGTCCTCTCGGTGCCGTTCGACTCGCCCGGGATCATCGCCTACTACACGGTGGTGCGCACCGGCTCGCGGAACGAGGTCGAGAAGGGGCTCTCGGGGTTCGCCCACTTCTTCGAGCACATGATGTTCCGGGGGACCGAGCGCTACTCGCAGGAGAAGTACAACGACGTCCTGAAGGCGCTCGGCGCCCACTCGAACGCCTTCACGACCGACGACTGGACCTGCTACCACATGACCATCCCCGCCTCGGCCCTGGCGACGGCGGTCGAGATCGAGGCCGACCGGTTCCGCCACCTCAAGTACGACGAGCCGGCGTTCCAGAAGGAGGCTCGCGCCGTCTTGGGCGAGTACAACAAGGGCGCCTCATCCCCGTTCCTCATCCTCAGCGAGACGATGCAGGACAAGGCGTACACGACCCATACGTACAAGCACACGACGATCGGCTTCCTCGCCGACGTCAAGGACATGCCTAACCAGTTCGCCTACAGCAGGACCTTCTTCGACCGCTGGTACCGCCCCGAGAACTGCACGATCGTCGTGGCGGGCGACGTGGACCACGACCGGCTGGTGGAGCTGGTCCGGGAGGCGTACGGCGGCTGGGAGCGCGGCAAGGCCTCGGTGACGATCCCCGCCGAGCCCGAGCAGACCTCGCCGCGCTCGGCGAAGCTGACCTGGCCCTTGCCGACCCTGCCGATCCTCTATCTTGGCTACCACATCCCGGCGGCCGACCCGACGAATCCCGACACCGCCGCGCTCGGTGCCCTGGCGCAAGCCGCCTTCGGCGAGGCGAGCCCGCTCTACAAGAAGCTCGTCCTCGACGAGCAGAAGGTCGTCCTGCTGGCAGCCGAAGCCGAGGCGAAGCGCGACCCCGGCCTGTTCACGATCCTCGCGCGGGTCCGCAAGCCCGACAACGTCGCCGACGTGCGGACGCAGATCGAGTCGGCCCTGGCCAATGCCGCGAAGACGCCGATCGACCCCGGTCGGCTCGACGCGATCAAGTCGCACCTGCGCTACGCCTTCGCCGGCTCGCTCGACAGCCCCGACAACGTCGCCTTGGCCGTCGGCCAGTCGATCGCCACGACTGGCCGGCCCGACGCGATGAATGACCTCTACGCCGCCTACGACCGCCTGACCCCCGCCGACCTCCGGCGCGTCGCCGGGCGCTACTTCGCCCCGACCAACGAGACGGTGGTGACCCTCGAATCGGAGAAGTCGCAATGAACACGCATCACCGCCTCATTCCCGTCCTCGGTCTGGTGTGCCTCGCCGTCCCGTCCCTCGCGGCCGAGGGAGAGGAAAAGGCCATCGCGTCGCGCGACACAACGTACCTGGGATCGAAATCGACCCCGCTGGTCGCGCTCCGGTTCGTCCTCCGGGTCGGCTCGCAGGACGACCCGCCGGGCAAGGAGGGCCTCGCCGCCCTGACCGCCTCGATGGTCGCGGAGGGGGGGACGAAGGACCTGAGCTACGAGCAGATCCTCACGAAGTTCTACCCGATGGCCGCCAGCCTGTCGGGCTCGTGCCGAAAGGAGGTCACGGTCTTCGCGGGCGAGGTCCACCTCGACAACCTCGCCGAGTACGAGGCGCTCGTGACCTCGATGCTGACCACCCCTCGGTTCGCCCTCGAGGACTTTGAGCGACTCCGAAACGAGGCGATCGACGATCTCTCGAAGACCCTCCGCGGTGGCAACGACGAGGAGCTGGGCAAGTGGGCCCTCCAGGTGGTTCTGTACAGAGACCACCCTTACGGCCACGTCGATCAGGGGACGGTCCAGGGCCTGAAGTCGATCACGCTTGATGACGTCAAGACGTTCTATCAAACGCACTACGCGCGGGGAGGGCTCCATCTCGGCGTGGCCGGGGGGGCCGACAGGTCGTGGCTCAATCGTATCGAGCGCGACGTGAAGTCGCTCCCCGAGCACGGTCGGGCGCTCCCCGACCTCCCCCGGCCGGCGATTCCGAAGGGGCTCGACGTCACGATCATCGAAAAGCCGACCGACTCGACGGCCATCTCGCTCGGCTTCCCGATCAACCTGACTCGCAGCGATGACGACTATTACGCCCTGGCTGTCGCCAACTCGTACCTGGGCGAGCATCGAACCTTCAACGGCAAGCTGATGCAAGACCTGCGCAGCCAGCGCGGGCTCAACTACGGTGATTACTCGTACATCGAGGACTTCATTCAGGAGGGCCAAAGCTCGTTCCCAGTGCCGAACAACCCGCGCCGGCAGCAGTATTTCTCGATCTGGGTTCGGCCCGTCCCGCACGACAAGGCCGTCTTCGCCCTGCGCGGGGCGCTCTGGGAGTTCGATCGTCTGCTCAAGCGGGGGATGGGCGCGGCCGACTTCGAGGCGACCCGCTCGTTCTTGCGGAACTACAGCAAGCTCTGGATGCAGACCCTCCCGCGCCGGCTCGGCTACGCGATGGACGGGGCGTTTTACGGGCGCGGAGACCTCGTCACCGAGCTGGACAACCGCTTGCCGAAGCTGACGGTCGATCAGGTCAACAAGTCCGTGCGCGACCACCTGCAAGCGCCCGGCTTCCGGGTCGTGATCGTCACCCAGAACGCCGCCGCCCTCCGCGACGCGCTGCTCTCGGGCCAGCCGACACCGATCACCTACGACACCCAGGGGACCCCCGGAGAGATCCTCGCCGAGGACAAGCAGATCGCCGCCTTCCCGCTCAAGGACGTGAAGGTCAAGATCGTGCCGGTGGACGAGGTCTTCGAGAGATAGGGGATGAGCGATCGGGATTGGAGATGACCCATCCTCTCTCTTCATATTTCTGGCTGATCAACTCCGGCTTCCGTTCCTGCCTGCGGACACCTGTCCTTCGATGAAGGCCCCACCCCAGGCAGCCCCCAGGCCCGCGTGCCCATGTACTCACCTTCGCCGCTCGAAGTTTTCATATCCATGATGATTATAAATAAGTTATATATAGTCATTAATTATGATTAAATAAATTTTTGTCTCAGCAGCCGAGGGCC
>JBKOZB010000045.1:0-6291 GCA_046744225.1 Planctomycetota bacterium
GCGACCATGAAGGTCCTCGGCTCCCAGGGGCCGATAATCGGCGCTGACCCCGATATCGAGTTCGCCACCGCGACCTGTCCCGTCGAGGACTTCGGCCTGCTCTACGTCTTCAGTGACGGCGTCTACGAGATCGAGCAGGCCAACGGTGAGATGTGGCCCTTCAGCGCCTTCCTCGACTTCATGCGCCAGGAGCCGCCCCCCGGCGAGTCGAGGATGGATCGGTTGATCCAGAACGCCCGGACCCTGAGCGGCCAGAAGGAGTTCCAGGACGATTTCTCGATCGTCGAGCTGCGGTTCGCCCTGCCGGAGTGATCGCGCACCTTGACCGGCGTCCAGCGTTCCTGATCGGGATCAAGGCGCGGGAGGGACGTCGCAGAAGGGCTTGCCGGCGCGATAAATGCGAAGGCCGGCCCCGTGTGACCGTACGTGAGAGGGGGTCCCGGCATGCGCTTTGTCCCTGGTTCCCGGGGATTGACGACCGTGATAAACTGAAAAGAATGAGGGTGGAGAGATTTGTCCCGAAGGGGAGCGCGTCCACGCACCCGGGGGGCGAGACGATGGAGAGGATGCGGGGGAAAGTCGAATGCCGGGATTCGTCAAGATGGCGACGCTGGCCGAGTTGCCTCCGGGGGGTTCGAAGGAGGTCGAGCACGAGGGCCGGATCTACGCGCTGTTCAACGTAGACGGAGTCATCTCGGCGATCGAGGGAATCTGTCCGCACCAGGGGGGACCACTGGCTGACGGGGTGGTTGAGGGGACGATGGTGACCTGTCCCTGGCACGGCTGGCAGTTCGACGTGCGGACCGGCAAGACGCCGCTCGGCTCGCGGCTGAAGCAGGCGGTTTACGAGGTGAGGATCGAGGGCCAGGATGTGCTGGTGGCCGTGGCGTGAACTCGGATGAAATGATCGATGTGATCCACTTCCGCACGTTTCGCAACGCCGACCCTCCTGCCCTGGCCGCGCTCTGGAACCGGGGAGTCCCCGAGTACGGGGCGGCTCGCCCCTTGAGCGGGCACGAGTTCGACACCTATGTGATCCAGAAAGCCTACTTCGAAGCCGACGGCCTGATCGTCGCCGAGCGTGAGGGGCGGATCGTCGGCTTCGCGCACGCCGGGTTCGGGCCGGACAATCCGGTCGGCCCGCCGCACCACCTCGGCCGCGAGCTGGGGACGGTCGCCATGCTCGTCGTCGATCCTGGCCCGGAGGATCCCGAGCTGGAGCGCGGGCTGATCGCCGGGGCCGAGAGTTACCTCCGCCGCCGGGGGGCGACGATTCTCTTCGCCGGGGGGCTCTTCCCGCTCAACCCGTTCTACTGGGGGATCTACGGCGGGAGCGAGTGGGCGGGCATTCTTCAGGCACACGACGGGTTCCACCGCGCGGCGCGACGGGCCGGGTACGAGCCGATGAGCACGACCGTGCTGTTCGAGGCCGACCTGTCGGTCCCCGAGGTCCGCGACCCGCGCTCGGCCCTGATCCGCCGCCAGGCGCGGGTCGAGACCACTGAGGACGTCCTCCCTTCGCATTGGTGGGAGGCACTGGCGATCGGAGAATTCCGCCCGACCCGCTACCGCCTCGTGGCCAAGTCGGACGAGACCGAGCTGGCCCGCGCGACGACCTGGGACATGAGCTGGTTCGGCCGGCTCGACGGCCGGGCGCGGCTCGGCCTGATCGCTGTCGAGGTCGCCGCCGGGCACCGCCGCAAGGGATTCGGCCGCTACCTGATCAACGAGATCCTCCACCAGGCCCGCGCCCAGATGGTCGCCGCCGTCGCCGTCCAGACCAGCTCCACCAACCTCCCGGCGCTGGCCCTTTACGAGTCGCTCGGGTTCCGCCGGGTCGAGGAGACAACGCTCTACCGCCTCCCCTCCGAGCAGGCCGGGCGGGCGCGCTGAGGGCAGAGGGCCCATGACGTCTGCCATCGGTCATCCCCACGGCAACGACCGATTGGCCTGTCGGCGCTTGCCGGAGATGGTCATAATATGGAGGACGTGCTTCGCCCCGCTCCGAACTTCGCGGGGCCGTCGGGACGCCTGATCCGACTTTCTCATCCGACTCGTTCCGAGGACGATCTCCCATGGGACGCCGACCTCTGAACCGACTGGAGCTCCGGGCCGCCGCGGAGGCCGCGGAGGCGCTGGGCTTGAACACCCCCCCGGAACGGAAGCCAAGGACGGAGCCGACCGAGCACCGGCCCAAGCCCGCCCCGACCCAGCGGATGCGGGTCGTCTGGGCGGTCTGCGACCTCGGCGGCCGGACCGTTGCCACGTTCGACTATCCCAGCAAGGCCGAGGCTTTGGCCTTCATCTCCGAGCTGAAGGCCAGGGGCCAGGGCGAGCACTTCCTCCGGTCGGTCAAGGAGCCTATGGAGTCCGATCACGCCCGGAACCGTGGAGCGCTCGATTAATCTGGTTCCGGAAGTAGCCGGGGGACCACCGCGCCATCCACCAGTCGAACGGCCCGGGCAGCCAGTTCGCCAGCGCATGGGTCACCTGGGCCAGCGCGCTGGGGTAGACGAACCCCGCTCGCCGGTCGAGCCCGCGCATGATCCCCCGGACGACCTTCTCTGTCGATTCGCCCCTCGGCAACGGCCCTTTCAGAGTCTCATCCCCCATCGCCACCCACGAGAACTCGCTCTCGGTCCGGGCCGGGCAGGCGGCCCAGACCCGCACGCCCGTCTCGCACAGCTCGTAGCGCAGACTCTTGACCAAGCCGCGGACCGCATGCTTGGTCGCCACATAGACCGCATCGTACGGCTGCCCGATGGTATCGAGGATCGACGAGATTTCCAGGATTTGCCCCCCCGACCCCCGCGCTTTCATGTGCCGGATCGCCTTCTGGGTCAGGTCCAGGAGCGCCATCAGGTTCACCTCGACGATCCGCCGGACGATGGCCGGGTCCTGGTCAGCGAACTCGGCGTAATGTCCGAGCCCGGCGTTATTGACCAGCAGGTCGAGCCCGCCTGGGAGCGCCTCGGCCCGGTGCCAGAGGCGGTCGCGGAAGTCGGAGTCGGCCAGGTCGCCGGCCTCGACGAGCACCCGCCCCTCGGGCAGCTCACCCGCCAGGGCTTCGAGCCGGTCGAGCCGCCGCGCGGTCGCCAACACCGTCATCCCCCGGTCGCGGACGAGCTGGCGGACCAGCTCCCGTCCCAGCCCGGCCGAGGTCCCCGTCACCAGCGCGTGTCGCAACATGAACCGTGAGTTCTCAGCCTGAAAATCGTTGCTGGGGCGGCCTGTTCCGGCACAATTGTCGCTCACTGGTCCGTGTCAGAAAATGCTGTACGGGTGCCAAGCGAGTCGAGGGTGTTGGAGTTGCCCGTCACGCCGTTGCCGAACTTGAGGTCCCACAACCGACCGAGGATGCGAAACCCGTGTCGGTCGTGATCTGGCCCTTGGACGTCGGGACGGTGGCCGAGAGGTCGGAGGCGCTGACCGGGATGGCCGCAAACCAGATTCGAGGCTCGTCTCTCTGATAACGTCGCGGCGATCGCGGGTTGTTCGGGGTCGCGCGATGCTTTAAAATCTTCACTGGATGAGTATTTCCCCCGAAGTTGCTGGACAGAAGGGTCCGGAAAGAGGATTAGACGTGGCCACCATCGACGACCGCCAGACCGCGACGTACCGTAAACCGCTGACCGGAGCCGACATTTTGGTCGAGTCCCTGTTCCGGCACGGTGTCGAGGTCGTATTCGCCTACCCGGGCGGGGCGAGCATGCCGATGCACCAGGCGCTGACCCGTTACCGCGACCACATCAGGACGATCCTGCCCCGGCACGAGCAGGGGGGGATCTTCGCGGCTGAGGGCTACGCCCGGGCTAGCGGCAAGCCGGGCGTGGTCATGGCCACCTCCGGCCCGGGGGCCTTGAACCTCGTCACCGGCCTGGCCGACGCCAAGATGGACTCGCTGCCGATCGTGGCGATCACCGGCCAGGTCCCCACCCACGTCATCGGCACCGACGCCTTCCAGGAAACGCCGATGGTCGAAGTCTCCCGGGCGATCACCAAACATCATTACCTGGTCCAGAATGCCCGCGACATCCCCCGGATCATGAGAGAGGCGTTCCACATCGCCAGCACCGGTCGGCCCGGCCCCGTCCTGGTTGACGTCCCCAAAGATATCCAGAACACGGTCGTCAACGACCCCGACTTCGGCGTGCCCATGGACCTGCCCGGCTATCGGCTCCCGCCGGTGCCGTCAGCCCGGGTCATCCGCGAGGTCATCGCCGCGATCCGGGCGAGCAAGAAGCCGATCATCTACTGCGGTGGCGGCGTCATCGCCTCGAACGCCGCCGACGAGCTCCGCGAGTTTGCCACCAAGACCAGCATCCCCATCGCCATGACCCTCCAGGGCCTCGGTGCGATCCCGAGCGAGCACTACCTCTCGCTCAACATGCTCGGCATGCACGGTACGGTCTACGCCAACTACGCGATCAACGACGCCGACCTCTTGCTCGCCCTCGGCGTCCGGTTCGACGACCGCGTCACCGGCAAAGTCAGTGAGTTCGCCAAGCACGGCCGGATCGTCCACGTCGATGTCGACGCCTCGGAGATCAACAAGAACAAGACGGCGCAGATCGCGATCAACGCCGACGTCCGCTCGTTCCTGGCGGCGATCACCCCGCTGGTCGAGCCGGGTGACTGGCGCGAGTGGCACCAGCAGCTCGATGCCTGGCGCGCCAGCGATCCGATGGCCTACGACCAGCGCGACGACGCCATCCTGCCGCAATACGTGATCGACCAGCTCTCGAACCTGGTCCGGGGCGATTTCGTCATGACGACCGGCGTCGGCCAGCATCAGATGTGGGCCGCGCAGTGGACCCGGTTCACCAAGCCGCGCACCTGGATCACCTCGGGCGGGCTCGGCTCGATGGGCTTCGGTCTCCCCGCCGCGATGGGGGCCCAGGCGGCCCGGCCCGACACCCTGGTCGTCGATATCGACGGCGACGGCAGCTTCGTCATGAACATCCAGGAACTGGCCACCGTCTACTGCGAGAGCCTGCCCGTCAAGGTGATCGTGCTGAACAACCAACACCTCGGCATGGTCGTGCAGTGGGAAGACCGCTTCTACGCGAGCAATCGGGCGCACACCTATCTCGGCCCGATCGACCACCCCGAGGCGATCGGCCAGGGCGAGGGAGACCTGCCCGAAATCACCTATCCCGACTTCGTCACTATCGCCCGAGGGTTCGGCATCAAGGCCCGCCAGATCCGCCAGAAGTCCGAGGTGGTCGATGCTCTCAAGGAGATGATCGCGCATCCCGGTCCCTACGTGCTCGACATCCTCATTCCCTACCAGGAGCACGTCCTGCCGATGATCCCGGCCGGGGGAACTGTCCGCGACATCATCAAGAGCTGAACAGGATCGATAGGCAGTCGGAGAATCGACGACCCTCCGAAATCCCAGAGGGCCCGTCAGGACGCCCCGCGAAGGGACGCCCGGGCGAGCCCCTTGGTCTTGATCCTCCGCGGCCTCGCCTTAGTTGATCCAGATCGGCCCGTTAACCAGAAGGCCGTATTTTTTCATCTTCTTGTACAAAGTCGTGCGGTTGATATCGAGCACACGGGCGGTTTCCTGGCGGTTCCAGTTGAGGGCCTGAAGGGCCTGGATGATGATCCGCTTCTCGGGCTCCTCAAGGGCCTCCTTGAGCGGCCGGATGCTCATGGAGAGGTGGGGCCGGAGGGCCATCGCCGAGGTCCGCGCGGTGCGAGAGTGGCCGAGGCTGGGGGCGAGGTGGCCGGACGTGATCCGCATCCCCTGGCAGAGAACCACGCCGCGTCGGATCACCCCCTCCAGTTCCCGGACGTTCCCCGGCCAGTCGTGCTTGGCCAGCACCTCGAGGGCGTCGTGCGTGAAACCGATGACGTTCTTGCCGAACTCCTGCGCGAACTGGGCGCGGAAGTGCTCGGCGAGCTCCTCGATGTCGGTCCCGCGGTGCCGGAGAGGAGGGAGTTTCAGACAGATGGCGCTGATCCGGTAATACAGGTCCTGGCGGAACTTCCCCTGCTCGACCATCGTCAGCAGGTTGTCGCTGGTGGACATCAAGAAGCGGACGTCGGTGGCCGGCGCGTGGCTCGCGCTGTGGTCCTCGGGCTCGCGGTCCTTAAGGGCGCGGAGCAGTTGTGTCTGGAGGACGTCGGGCAGCGCGGCCACCTCGTTGAGGAAGAGGGTACCACCGTGGGCCTGCGCCAGCTTGGCGGGCCATTCGACGACGCCGTCGGCGAGGACGTTTCCATTGGACCCGAGCCGCTCCTGCTCTGCGAGTGTCTCGACGAGGGCTGAGGCGTCGAGCGTGA
>JBKOZB010000117.1:0-6022 GCA_046744225.1 Planctomycetota bacterium
CTTACGTCAATTTCGTGGCACTATGCGCCACAAGTCCTTTTTAGCTAAGAACTTAAGTCAATCGAGGAAAATGTCGCAACCTAATACTATGAAAGAGGTTACGGTTCCACTGTAGAAGATGGTAAGGCGCGTAGGGAGAATCATCGGTCGCGGTCGAGAGGTTGATCCTGTGGCGTCGCCCCGATGCCCTTGCCGAAGACATGTTCTGGCGGATTGGTGCGTGCATGGTCAAGTGCTCCTCATCGAGCACCCTCCTGGTGCCGTCCTCAACATTGAGCCCGTTCTGCACCCGCACCAGAACAGTGGCAATCGCGGGCGGAAACCGGCAGGGAAAATTACTGTCTTCCGACCGCCGTTCACAGATTCCGCACCGAGGCAGAAAACTACCCCTGAGTTTGGGAGACAAGGTGCGACAAAAAACCCCTGGATTCCCAGGGGTTCTCGTCTCAGCGAGGATGACGGGGCTCGAACCCGCAACCTCCGGCGTGACAGGCCGGTGCTCTAACCAATTGAGCTACATCCCCTGATGCAGGTAAGGTTGAGAATTCTAGAAATAACCACTCGCGGCGCTGCTGTCAAGAGACAGGGGTTGCCGGTTCCCAAGGCGCGTCGGTAGGCTGTGTCCTTCGTCGCGGCGCGTCCCGAAGGGTCAGGAAGACGTCTTCCCCGTCGCGCGATTCGAGAAAATCTGGGGCGACCTGACCTCTCTCCCCGAGGCCGCCCGCGCGGCCAGCAGCTCAAGGACTCCGCCCAGCTCGACGGCTGCGCCAACGACGGCAGTTGCGATTACGTGCAAGCACTCGGCGACTTCACCCGGTAAGCGATGCTCGGTGCGCTTGTCGCGGCATGAAAACTCTTGTCGAGGTGGGAATCTCATGAGCAAGTCGGGTTGGATGATCGTCACGGGGGGAGCTGGGTTCATCGGGTCGCACCTGGTCGAGGCACTCGTGGCCGAGGGGTACCGGGTGCGCGTGGTGGACAACCTGAGCACGGGCCACCGCGCGAACCTCGCGCACCTGGAGGGCCGCTACGAGTGGCTGGAGGGAGACCTGGCCGACTTCGCCGTCTGCCGCCGGGCCGCCGAGGGGGCCGAGGTTGTTTTCCACCAGGCCGCGATCCCGAGCGTCCCCCGCTCGGTCCGCGAGCCGATCCCCTCGCACGCCAGCGGGCCGACCGCCACGCTCCACATGCTCGAAGCGGCCCGCCAGGCGGGCGCCCGCCGCTTCCTGTTCGCCGCGTCGAGCAGCGCCTACGGCGAGACCGAGGAGTTGCCCAAGCACGAGGGCATGTATCCAAATCCCTTGAGCCCCTACGCCGCCGGCAAGCTCGCGGGCGAGCATTACGTCTCGGTCTACGCCCGGACAATGGGCCTCGACGGCATCAGCCTGCGCTATTTCAACATCTTCGGCCCGAGGCAGGACCCGTCGAGCCCGTATAGCGGCGTGATCTCGCTCTTCGCTCGGCACATGGCTGAGGGGCGCCGGCCGGTCATTTATGGCGACGGTCGGCAGACCCGCGACTTCACTTACGTCGCGAACGTCGTCGCCACCAACCTGGCCGCGATGCGCTCCGAGAAGCCCCTGGGCGGGGCGGTCCTGAACGTCGGCACCGGGCGGCGGATCAGCCTGCTCGACCTCGTCGCCGCAATCAACGACGCGCTCGGGACGAAGCTGGAGCCCGAGTTCCAGCCCCCGCGCGCGGGCGACGTCCGCGATTCGCAAGCCAGTCTCGACCGCATTCGCGCCGCGCTCGGCTACGAGCCGGCCGTCGCCTTCGAGGAGGGCCTGCGCCGGACCCTCGCCGCTGCGGGCGGCGGAATGACGACGCGTTGAGCCGAGATCGGGTTCGTTCGGCGCGGCGCAATGCGCATCCCCACAGAAGGCGATGAATGTCAGGTTGACTTGACTTCGTGTCAGGTTTACTTGGCTTCGTTCGGGGAAAATGCCTGGGGTGTGGTGCCGCGCCTTCGCGGCATGACGATTCCTTCGGCGCGGGCCTTTTTCCTCTGCCGACCGCTCAAATTGCCAAGGAGCCCGGAGGCACGTTGCTCCATCATCAACATCGGAGTGAAGCCGGCGCGCGTTCCGCGATTTCCGCGTGGTGGGCCGGATCGTTCTCTCCCCCCTTCCACATTAATAATAATTAATACAGATAGCTCTGGCTGCGCGAGTCGAGTGTGCGTAATCTCGAAGGGGAGCGAATGAGGCGAAGCCCTCCTGGCGCGACCCCCACAATGGCATTGGTCCGATGAACCCGATCATCTTCGCCCTGCGTCGGCCGCTGACCGTCATGGTCCTGGTGGCGGCCGTCGCACTCGGCAGCGGGCTGGCCCTGCTCAGGATGCCGATCGACATCTTCCCCAATCTCAACCTCCCGGTCATCTACGTGGCCCAGCCATACGGCGGCATGGACCCCGCACAAATGGAGGGACTGCTCACCAACTACTACGAGTATCACTTCCTCTACATCACCGGCATCCACCACGTCGAGTCGCGGAACATCCAGGGCATGGCCCTGATGAAGCTCTTCTTCCACCCCGACACGAACATGGCACAGGCGATGGCCGAGACCATCGGCTACGTCAACCGGGCGCGGGCGTTCATGCCGCCGGGCACCGTCTCGCCGTTCGTCACCCGGTTCGACGCCGGTAGCGTGCCGGTCGGCTACCTGGTCCTCTCCAGCGAGACCAAGTCGATCGGCGAGATCCAGGACCAGGCGCTGTTCAAGGTCCGGCCGATGTTCGCCAGTCTGCCGGGGGTGTCGGCCCCGCCGCCGTTCGGCGGCAACCAGCGGACCGTGGTCATCCGCGTCGATCCCGACCGCCTCCGCTCCTATCAGATGTCGCCCGATGAGGTCATCACGGCGCTGACCAACGGCAATACGATCAGCCCCTCGGGCAACGTCCGCATCGGCACGATGATGCCGATCGTCCCGATCAATGCGCTGGCCCGGCAGATCAAGGAACTGGAGACGATCCCGATCCGGCCCGGGCAGCCCGTCTATCTCGGCGACGTGGGCACGGTCCACGATGCCTCCGACATCCCGGCCGGCTACGCCCTGGTCAACGGCCGCCGCGCCGTCTACCTCCTGGTCACCAAGCGGGCCGACGCCTCGACCCTCGCGGTGGTCAACAACGTCAAGAAGGCGCTGCCCGGCATGCAGGCGGTCCTGCCCGACGACATCCACGTCAGCTTCGAGTTCGACCAGTCGCCGACGGTCACCCGGGCGATGTGGAGCGTGGTGCAGGAGGGGTTGATGGGGGCGGGCCTCACGGGCTTGATGGTGCTCTTGTTCCTGCGCGACTGGCGGAGCGTCATCGTCGTCGTCCTGAACATCCCGTTCGCCCTCTGCGGCGCCCTGATCGCGCTGTGGCTGACCGGGCAGACGGTCAACCTGATGACCCTCGGCGGGTTGGCGCTGGCCATCGGCATCCTGGTCGATGAGTCGACGGTCGAGGTCGAGAACATCCACCACCAGATGGAGGGGACGCGGTCGGTCGCCCGGGCGGTCCGGCGGGGCAACCAGCAGACGGCGATCCCCCGGCTCCTGGCGATGCTCTGCGTCCTGGCGGTGTTCATCCCGTCGTTCTTCATGCAGGGGGCGGCCCAGGCTCTCTTCATCCCGCTGTCGCTGGCCGTCGGCTTCGCGATGGTCACCTCGTACCTGCTCTCCAGCACGTTCGTGCCGGTCCTGTCCACCTGGCTTTTGCGCCACCACCACCATCTGGTCGATGCGGAGCGCCGGCGGCGTTCGCCCTTCGAGCGGGCGCGCGCGGCCTACGGCCGGGCCGTGGGAGCCGTCGTCCGCTGGCGATGGCTGGTCGTGCCGGCCTACCTCGCCGTCTCGGTCGCCGTGGCCGCCCTCGTCGGCCGGGAGCTCGGCCTGGAGATCTTCCCCAAGAGCGACGCCGGGCGGTTTCAGCTCCGCATGCGGGCGCCGGACGGGACGCGGATCGAGGAGACCGAGCGGCTCGCGATCGCGGCCCTGGAAACGATCGGCAAGGAAGTCGGCCGCGACCGGGTGGCGATCTCGGTCGGCTATGTCGGCCTGATCCCGTCGAGCTACCCGATCAACGCGATCTACCAGTGGACCGGCGGGCCCGAGGAGGCCATCCTTCGGGTGGCGTTCAAGGAAGGGGCGAACGTCGATGTCGAGCCGCTCAAGGAGCGGCTCCGGGCGCAGTTGGCGGCGCGGCTGCCGGGGGTGCGGCTCTCGTTCGAGCCGGCCGACATCGTCAGCGAGGTCATGAGCTTCGGCTCGCCCACGCCGGTCGAGGCCGCCGTCACCGGGCCGGACCTGGCCGAGAACCGCGCCTTCGCGGAGAAATTCCGCAAGGAGCTGGCCCAGGTCCCGTCGCTCCGCGACCTCCAGTACGGCCAGTCGCTCGACTACCCGACGATCAACATCGAGCTGGACCGTCAGCGCGCCGGGCTGAGCGGTGTGACCGCCCAGGAAGTGGCCCGCTCGGTGGTCGCGGCCACCTCGTCCAGCCGCTTCGTGGTCCCCAACTACTGGCCCGACCCCAAGACCGGCATCGGTTACCAGGTCCAGGTCGAGATCCCCTACCAGATCATGAATACGGTCGACGAGGTGGAGACCGTGCCGATCCAGAAGCCCGGCGCCGACCGGCAACTGCTGCTCCGCGACGTGGCGCAGGTCCGTCAGGGGACGATGCCGGGCGAGTTCGACCGCTACAACATGAAGCGAACCGTGAGCCTGACGGCCAACATCAGCGGCGAGGACCTGGGTCGGGTCGCGGGCCACGTCACGCGGGCGCTCGCGCGGGCCGGCGCCCCGCCCAAGGGGGCGACCGTGGATGTCCGCGGGCAGATCGCCCCCATGAACGAGATCTTCCGGGGCCTCGCGGTCGGGCTGGGAATGTCGGTCGTCGTCATCCTGCTGCTGCTGATGGCCAACTTCCAGTCGGTGAAGCTGGCGCTGGTCGTCGTCTCGGCCTCCCCCGCGGTGGTCGCCGGCGTGGCCGTCATGCTCTGGTTGACCGGGACGACGGTCAACCTCCAGTCGTTCATGGGGGCGATCATGGCGATCGGCGTGGCGGTGGCCAACGCGATCCTGCTGGTGACCTTCGCCGAGCAGCACCGCCGCGAGGAGGAGGCGGACTCGGCCACGGCCGCGGTCGAGGGGGCGCGGAGCCGGCTACGGCCGATCCTGATGACCAGCTCGGCCATGATCGCGGGCATGGTGCCGATGGCGGTGGGCTGGACCGAGGGGGGCGAGCAGACGGCGCCCTTGGCCCGCGCCGTCATCGGCGGGCTGGCCGCCGCGACCCTAGCGACCCTCGTGGTGCTGCCCACCGTCTTCGCGCTGGTCCAGGGCCGGGCGAGCCGTGAGTCGGCTTCGCTCGACCCCGACGACCCGGGGAGCCCGCATTACCATGAAGAAGAGGAGTCCCAGGAGCCGGCCGCGCCCTCGGCCGATGGCGAGCCCGAGGCGGCGCCACTCCCGGGGCAGGAGCGGGGCCCAGCCGCCCCAGCGACCCCCGGCTCTGATCCGAGACGTTAATTCCCTTCAGGGAGCTCCTCCATGTCCCGAGCCGAACTCCGCTCGACGATGGTTCTGGTCCTCGCGGCGATCGCCGCCGGTTGCACGCGGTCGCCTGAGGAGAAGGCGGGCCGATCCGGCCAGGCTGCGATGCGCGTCGAGGTCGTCCGGCCCGAGCGGCAGACCGTCCGCCGCAGCGTCGGCGAGCCGGGCCAGATCGAGGCGTTCGAGTCCACGGCGGTCTATGCCAAGGTCGCCGGCTATGTGCGGATCTGGAATGTGAATATCGGTTCGAAGATCACCAAAGGCCAGGTGTTGGCCGAACTCGATGTCCCCGAGACCGTGGCTGAGGCCGAGCAGAAGCGGGCGATGGTCGGCCAGGCCGAGGCCCTGCTCGCCCAGGCCGAAGCGGCCGTCAAGGTGGCCGAGGCCAATGTCTCCACCGCCGAGGCCAAACTCTCCGAGGTCCAGGCCGGCATCAAGCGGGCGAGTGCGGACCTCGCGCGCTGGCAGTCCGAGT
>JBKOZB010000093.1:0-2580 GCA_046744225.1 Planctomycetota bacterium
GAGATACATAACGGAGTCTCGTGGGCTCGGAGATGTGTATAAGAGACAGGCACTACGGACTGGTGGCCAACCGCCACCGCCAGGAGAAGCTGGCGCGGTGCCGGGAGCTGCTCGGCATGGCCGTGATGCCCGGGGTCGACACGAACCCGACCGATCCGGTCGCGCCGCCGGGACGTGAAGCGACGGTGACCCCGACCCGGGTCTGTCCCCGATGTGGCTCAGGCCGGATGGTCGTGGTCGCGGAAGTCCCGCCGATGACCCTGGC
Organism: Planctomycetota bacterium; assembly: GCA_046744225.1. Classification (GTDB taxonomy): domain Bacteria; phylum Planctomycetota; class Planctomycetia; order Isosphaerales; family Isosphaeraceae; genus JBKOZB01. The sequence continues at coordinate 266 of JBKOZB010000093.1, forward strand.
CCAGGGGATCTCGACGGGACCCGAACCGTGCTTGACCTTCGACAGCTCATGATCACGTAGGAGGAAGTGACGTCACGGCCTGTGTTCTCATGATGCCACAGCCCAAGCCAGGAGCGACCGCCCTCGGGAGGCGGGGTGGGGAATCCCTTGGTCGCGGCTCAGGGCGGCAGCGTCGCCACGTCAGATCGTCTGCTCGAGGATCGATCCGTCGGGCCTGATGACCGTCCCGACGAGTCAAGAGGCCTGCGGTCGGGCCATTCAATCCCCATAGGCGACCGGCAGTCGGCCCACCGCGAAGCGGCTTCGTTGTGTGCCGAGCATGTTTGACCGCTTGGGGGTGCAAGTCCCCCGCACAACCTGATGGAGGTGAAGTGCGAGCGAAGCGCAAGGGCGCCGCCGTGAGGTGGGGTCCGAAGGAAGCGTGGAGCGAAGCCGCGACCTGACGAACAGAAACCGGATAGGAGGCAGTCCGGGCCGGACGAGCGGACAACGTACCGCGAAGTCCCTATCCATCAAGGGCCCGTGGTTGTAGATCCGGCGGGTGTGCGGTGAAGGCGGTCGAGCTTACCTCGGGAGGTCTGCGCCGCGTCTCGGCAACGAGACTGAGGAGGCCGCGAGGCCCCCTGACCCCGGTGCAGAAGTCAGCAGAGGGCATAGTAGGCCGTGCTGTCGGCGAGGCCATTTAGGCACCCCAACGCCGAAAGGCGGGGCCACAGATCAGCCGAGCCGGGAACGACGGACGAAGGCCTGAACGATCGGGAGGGGCCAGTAGGCCTCGCGACTCATGGGTGACCTGCGGCCGAAAATCCAGCACGTGCAGCAGCCACTGGCCTTCATGACGGAGGGTCGGGGTGAAGCCCCAGATGCCGGTCGTGAAGGGACCGAATCACCCACGGCGAAGCGAGGACCCCAAAGCCCGGCGATTGACGAGTCCCTGATGGAGGAGGTGTGCGAACGAGAGAACCTCGAACAGGCGTGGCAACAGGTCCGCTCCAACCAGGGAAGCCCCGGCGTCGATGGCAGAACCATCGACGAGACCCAGGACTACCTGCGTGAGCACTGGCCAACCATCCGGGAACAGCTGCTCAACGGGGCTTACAAGCCGCAACCGGTGAGGCGAGCCGAGATCGCCAAACCGGACGGCGGGGTGCGCAAGCTCGGCATCCCCACCGTGTTGGATCGCCTGATCCAACAAGCGATCTTGCAAGTCCTGCAACGCCGCTGGGACCCGACGTTCTCGGAACACAGCTATGGGTTCCGTCCCGGTCGCTCGGCTCATCAGGCTGTGGCTCAGGCGCAACGCTATGTCGCCGAAGGCTACGAGTGGGTGGTTGACATCGATCTCGAAAAATTCTTTGATCGAGTCAATCATGATATCTTGATGGATCGGGCAGCCAAACGGATCTCCGATAAGCGACTGCTCCGACTCATCCGGGCGTACCTGAACGCCGGGATGATGGAGGATGGGCTGGTCAGCCCGACTGATGAAGGGGTGCCGCAAGGCGGCCCTTTGTCCCCCATACTTTCAAACCTGGTGCTCGACGAATTCGACCGCGAGCTGACCCGCCGGGGTCACCGCTTCTGCCGCTATGCCGACGACTGCAACATCTACGTGTGCAGCCGCCGGGCGGGGGAGCGCGTCATGGCCAGCGTCTGTCGCTTCCTGACAACCCGGCTTCAGCTCAAGGTCAACGAATCGAAGAGTGCGGTGGCTCGAAGTGGGGAGCGAAAGTTTCTGGGATTCACGATCTCGAACGATGCCGAGCCGACCCGGCAGATCGCCGCGAAGGCCCTGGAGAAGTTCAAGGAGCGGATCCGGGAACTCACGCGTCGGACGCTTGGAGTCAGTCTACCGCAGCTGATCGCGCCATTGGCCCGATACCTGATCGGCTGGCGAGGCTATTTCAGCTTCTGCCAGACCCCGATCGTGCTGCAGGGGCTGGACTCATGGATTCGTCGCCGATTACGCATGTATATCTGGCGACAGTGGAAGAATGGGCGGACTCGGTACGCGCAACTGCGCCGGCTGGGTGTGTCCCACTTCCAGGCGGCCGTCGCTGCCGGGACCGGGTCTGGGCTCTGGCGCATGGCTCGCCATGTGACGGTGCAGCAGGCCCTGTCCAACGCCTTCTTCGACTCGATCGGCCTTCCTCGGCTGGCGGCATTGCCGACCGCTTAGGCGACTGGTAGGTGAAAACTTACCCCGCAAGGCTCTACCGCGCTCTGCCAGATGATGCGAGACTCTCGGTCGATCGATCACCGTCTCGCATCCTGGGAGGGCCACCCTCATGGAAGACTCCGTCGAGCGCCTCGAC
>JBKOZB010000182.1:0-10861 GCA_046744225.1 Planctomycetota bacterium
CCCCCTCGCGCCCTCAGCCCGGGTCTTCCAGGACCACCCTCCCGCCGCGCCAACGATATTATAGTCAACCTGAACTCCCACCGCACACGTAGTCAAGAAGGCCGGTTCAGCCTCTCCCCGCGCTGGGCCTCGAATTCCGCCGGGCTGATCGGCTCGAATCGGAGGCGGTCGCCGGAATGGATCGGGAAAAAACCCTGTGCGACGTCGACGATTCGCAGAGGGGTGCGGCCGATCAGGTGCCAGCCGCCGGGCGAGTCGGTCGGGTAGATGCCGGTTTGCCGACCGGCGATCGCCACCGAGCCGGTGGGTACGTGGACGCGGGGCGACTCGTGGCGGGCCAGTCCGCTCAGGGGGCGCGGGAGATAGCCTGCATAGGGAAACCCCGGCAGGAAGCCGATCGCGAAGACGCGGTATTCCGGCTGGCTGTGGTACGTGATGACTTCGGATTCCGTCAGGCCGAGCCGGCGAGCGACCTCGGGCAGGTCGTCGCCATCGTAGAGGACGGGGAGGCGCAGCAGGACGCTCGAAGCGCGGGTGTCGGCGGCGGGCGTCAGCACCCGGAGGCGGGCCTCAAGGTCGTCGAGGTCGATCTGATCGGGATCGGCGAAGATGGCGACCATCTGGTAGGCGAGCACGACATCGACGACCCCCGGCCAGGTCTGCGCGCGGACCGCCCCGGCCCAACGCGCCGCATCGTCCTCGGTGGCGAACCGCGCGAGGAAGGCGCGATCGCCGAGCGGGTCGAGCGCGATCAAGGCAAGGGCTCCTCAGGCCGGCCCGGGTTGGCGGCGCGAAAAGTCCGATTGAGCGGACCCCCACGTCGGAGTATTCTAACAGTGGGGCGAGGAACGAGTTGAGCCATACGGGCCGGGTTTTTCGACGTCTATGACGTGAAAGGGCCAGGACGATGGGATTGTTCTCGGGAAAGAAGGGATTGGTCCTGGGAGTCGCCAACGACTACAGCATCGCCTGGGCGATCAGCCAGAAGCTCCAGGCCGAGGGGGCGGAGATCGGCTTTACCCACCTGCCGGGCGAGAAGATGGAGCGGCGCGTCCGCAAGCTCGCCGACCCGATCGGCGCCAAGCTCGTCACCCCCTGCGACGTGCAAAAAGATGAGGACGTGGCCCGCGTCTTCGCCGAGGCCCGGCAGACCTACGGCGGGCTCGACTTCGTGCTCCACTCGATCGCCTTCGCACCGATTGATGATATCCGCTGCCCGTTCGTCAACGCCAGCCGCGAGGGGTTCAAGACCGCGATGGACATCTCGGTCTACTCGCTGGCGATCGTGGCGCGGCACGCCGCCGAGTCGATGCCCAACGGCGGCGCGATCGCGACGCTGACCTATTTCGGCGGCGAGCGGGTCGTCGCGGGCTATAACTTGATGGGGGTCTGCAAGGCGGCACTCGACGCCTCGGTCCGCTACCTCGCCTATGACCTCGGCCCGAAGAAGATCCGGGTCAACGGCCTCTCGGCTGGGCCGGTCAAGACGCTGGCCGCCTCGGCCGTGGGTGATGCCGACAAGCTCGCCGGGCTCTACGAAGCGGTCGCGCCGCTGGGCCGGAACATCACCCGCGACGAGGTCGGCGCAGCGGGGATGTTCCTCCTCTCCGACCTGGCCAGCGGGATCACGGGCGAGATCCTCCACGTCGATTGCGGCTACAACGTCATGGGCTCGCCCGGTCGGGCCATCGAGGCGGCCAAGGCGGGGGCGAGCCTTTGAGTCGAGCGGTCGGCGAACCAGTTCGGGACGGGGAGCGCCCGATCCGTGTCGGGATCGGCATCATCGAGCGCGCGGGCCGCTACTTGATCCGCCAGCGTCCCTCCGGCACCGTGTATGCAGGCTACTGGGAATTCCCCGGCGGGAAGTGCGAGGCCGGCGAGTTGCCCGACGCTGCCACTCGCCGCGAATGCCGCGAAGAGATCGGCATCGACATCCGCGTGGGGATCTTGCGCCGGGTGGTCGAGTACCGTTACCCGCACGGCTGGGTGGAGATGTCCTTCTATGACTGCCTGACCGAGGACCCGCTGGCCGAGCCCGCGCGGGGGACCGGGTTCCGGTGGGTCGCGGCCGAGGAGCTGACCTCGCTTCCCTTCCCGGAAGCGAACGGTCCGATCCTCGAGGAGTTGGCGCACGAGTCCTTGCTGAGACGGCGACCGGGGCCGGAGCGGGACAAGGCCACCGCCTCCGCTTCGACGGAACGATGAGGGACGTCATGACCGGCCCGTTGCAGGTGCTTTTGACGGCGGGTCCGCTGGCTTTCTATCTCTATATCCTGGCGATCTGGCACGGGGGCCGGCACCCCCGGATCATCTCGGGACCGGTCGATGCCGCGCTGCTAGCCTTCGGGATCGGAGGCCTGTTGACGTTCGGGCCATTCGGCCAGCTCGTCGCGACCATGCTCTTCGGCGTGCCGGGCGCACTGCATTGGCTGGTACTGACCTTGGCAATGGTCTTGGCGGGCTTACTGATGGTGCGCTGGTCCGCGCGCCGGCTGGTCGTCTATCACGTCGATCCCGAGATCCTCGACCGCGCGATGGAGGACGTCCTCGACCTGTGGAAGGACCGCTACATCCGCACGATCGGCGGGTTCGAGGACCGCTCCCGGTTGCACGGGCTAACCGTCCAAGTCGTCCCGCTCCTCGGGACCGCGGTCATCGAAGCGATCGGTCCAGACCCGGAGCCCCTGATCCAGAATCTCACGGGGCGGCTGCAAGCCCGCCTCGAGCAGGCCCCGACACCCTCGACGTCGGTCGCCGGCATCCTCTACGGCCTGTCGGCCCTCACCATGCTCATCGCGCTGGCCGGGATGTTCCTGACCCAGCCCCGGGCGCACGAGGCGCTCCGCGTCCTGCTCCAGCGATTGCAGGGAGGATGATGATTTGATGATAAATGAACGATGGCAAATGACAAAGGGAGCTCCTCTATCGTCTGCCATTTATCATTCATTTGCCACTTGTTATTTTCCATCCATCATTTGTCATCGGAACGTTACGGGATCGGGTCCGGATTGAGCGGAATCGGGGGCTCACGATCGACGACGTTGTCGATCAGGCCGTAGTCGCGGGCCTCCTCGGGCGACATGAAGCGGTCACGGTCGGTATCTTCTTGGAGTCGCTCGAGGGTTTGCCCGGTGTGCTTCTGGTAGATCTGGTTGAGTTGCCGCTTCATCCGGATGAATTCCTCGGCGTGGATCATGATGTCGGTCGCGGTCCCTTCCATGCCCGCGAGCGGCTGGTGGATCATGATCCGGCCGTGGGGCAAGGCGTTTCGCTTCCCCTTGGCGCCGGCGGCGAGTAGGAGCGAGCCCATGCTGGCGCACTGGCCGATGCAGTAGGTGGCCACGTCGCACGAGACCCACTGCATCGTGTCGTAGATGGCCATGCCCGCGGTGACGCTCCCCCCCGGGCTGTTGATGTAGAGGTGGATGTCGGCCTTGGCGTCCTGGTGGGCCAGGACGAGCATTTGTGCGACGACCAGGTTCGCGACGTTGTCGTCGATGGTCGTGCCCAGGATGATGATACGGTCTTGGAGAAGGCGGGAGAAAATATCCATCGCCCGCTCTTCGCGACCGCTCCGTTCGATCACGATCGGGATCAGAGGCATGAGAGGTTCCTTTGGGCTTGCGGCCGACGGCGCGGGCCGGCCGCGCGGAGCCGGAGGCGAAGCGAGTCGTCAACAGGGGTCGAAGCGTCGCGTCGAGACCGCGCGGAGCGGTTGGCTCGTCCCGGGGCGAGCGGTCAGGGGCCGGCCGGGGGCGTCGACCCCTTGGCGACCTCGACGCCCGGGATGTGGCCGACGACCTCATCGACGAGGCCGTACTCCTTGGCCTGGATCGCCGTCAGGTAGCGGTCGCGCTCGGTGTCCCTAGCGATCCGCTCGATCGGCTGGCCGGTGTGCTTGGCCAGGATCTCGTTGATGTCCTTCTTGTTGTTCAGGATCTCTTGGGCCTGGATCTCGATGTCGGAGACCTGGCCGCTGACCTGCCCGTAGGGCTGATGGATCATGATCTTCGAGTGCGGCAGGGCGAACCGGCGCCCCTTCGTCCCGCCGGCCAGGAGCACGGCCGCGCCCGAGGCCGCCATGCCGATACAGTAGGTCGCCACGGGGCAGTCGATGAACTGCATCGTGTCGTAGATCGCCAGGGTGCTGCTGACGCTGCCGCCGGGGCTGTTGATATAGAAGCTGATCCCCTGCGTCCGGTTCTCGAATTGGAGGAAGAGGAACTTCATGACCGCCAGGTTGGCCGCGGCGTCATTGATGACCCCTTCCAGGAAGATGATCCGGTTCTCCAGGAGCAGGTCGCCCAGGGTCATCTGCCGCTGCCGGGCATAGTCGCGATAGCGCTGGAGCATCGGCACGGCGAGGGGGTGTTCGGCTTGCATGGAGCGGTCCTTCGTGGTCGTGCCTGGCCCAGGCCGTCGCGACCACAGTCCGGTCCGACGCGCCGAAGCCAGGCTCTTCTGTATTTATAGGCGAACGGGCCGATCCATCAACCTTGCGACTCGCCTTCGGGAGCCGGCGCGGCGGCTTCGATCCCGGTCCCGGCCTCGTCCGACGCCGTGGCCGTCGTGGCGGTCTGGTCGAGCGTCTCGACGGCTTGCCGCTCGACGAGCGGGACTTCCTCGAACTTGACGTAATCGAGGATGCGGTCGAGCGCTTTGCGCTCGAGGATCTCCGAGGCCACGGCGTCGCCCAGCCCTTCCTTCTCGATCCGGGCCCGGACCCGGCGTGGGCTCTCGTCAGACCGGGCGGCGAGGGCCTCGATCTCCATGTCGAAGTCCTCGTCCTCGACCTTAATCCCCTCCGCTTCGGCGATCTTGGCCAGGATGAAGAACTCCTTGAGACTCCGGAGCGTCGATTCATGCGCATTGGCGCGGATCTGCGCCTCGCGGGCCCGGATGTCGGTCTCGCTCAGCCCTTCCTGCCGCAAGCCCATGACCAGCCGGCGGATCGTCGATTTCTCCTGGCGGGCGACCAGATCGGCGGGAAGGTCGAACGGGGTTTCCGCGAGCAACTTGTCGAGGATCTCCCGCCGGATCGCCTCCCGCTGCTGTGCCTGGAGCCGCCGCTCCAGGATCTCGCGGAGCGCCTGGCGCAGGTCGTGCTCGCTGTCGAAGCCGATCGAGTTCAGGAACGAGGCGTTGACCTCGGGGAGCCGGAGTTGCTTCAGGTCGTGGACCGTGAACGTGACTCGGACCGTCTGCCCGCGCAGGCTCGGGTCGGCCGAACCCGAGCCGATCAGCGCGTCGACCTCGCGGCTCTCGCCGGGCTTGACCCCGCTCAGGGCCTCGCCGAGGTTCTCCATGCTCCCATCCTGGAACCGCAGCTCGGGCTGGAGCCGGAATTGCGTCTCCTTGACCTCGTTGAGCGTCTGGCCGTCGCGGTGGAACCGGATGTCGGCGGTTACGAAGTCGCCGATCGCGGCGCTCCCCTCCAGCTTGGGGACAAGCTGCGCGTACCGCTCGAGAAACCGCGCCAGCTGGGCGTCGACGTCCGCGTCGTTGATCGTCTTGACCGGCCGCTGGACCGTCAGCGCCTTGTAGGCGGGCAGGTTGAACTCGGGCCGGACCTCGAGCTCCATCTCGAACCGCAATGGCCCTTCCTGGGGCAATTCGATCGCGGCGACGTCGAGCTGGGGGGGCGTGATCGGGTTCAGGTCGTAGTCCTCGTCGAGCTGTTCGAGGGCGGCCATCAGCAGGCTCGACTTGACCTGATCGGCGACTTGCTTGCGGAATCGGCGCTCGACGAGCTGACGGGGGGCACGGCCGGGACGGAAGCCGGGCACGGCGGCCTCTTTCTTCAGCTCGCCGAGCGACTCGTTGAACTGGCGATCGATCTCCGGCCGGGCGATCGTGACCTTCAGGTGCTTCTTGCAGGGGCCGACGTCCGAGATCTGAACGTCGAGGTCGAGCTTCCGCTTGGGCGTTTCCCCCGCGGCGGCCCGGGTCTCGGTCTCCTCGGCAGTGCTGACGGGCGAATCGGGATCGTGCTCGCCGGTGCTCATCGCGGGGCTTCCTCGGGCGTCGCCAGGCTGGGATGGCACGGCTTGGGCCGCCATTCACGCACCCGACGCGATCGAGCGAAAGCCGCCACCCCAGGTTGGCAATAAAAAAAGAGCGGGAGATGGGATTTGAACCCACGACAACCACGTTGGCAACGTGGTGCTCTACCCCTGAGCTACTCCCGCATCCTCGCCCATCCGGCCTTGGCCACGGTGGGGACCAGCGCTTGCCCTGATCGGTCACGGGCAAGGTAAGGGTTAGTATAGCGCCGCCAGTCGCGATTGCAAGTCATCTCCCGGAAAAACCCCGGCGCCTCCCCTGAACCCGATTACCGTTTGCGTGTTGGGTCGGGGCGCGATAGCCTGATAAGTACCATTCTTGCCGCGATTGCCACTCTCCCCAGGCGGTCCGTTAGGGTCTTCGAAAACATGGACTTTGAACTCGTTGTTGTCAAAGGGCGCAGCGCCAACCAGACGCTCAAGCTGTCCGATGGCATCACCATCGTCGGTCGTCATGATGACTGTCAGCTCCGGATCAAGTCCGCGCAGGTCAGCCGCCGTCATTGCGAGCTGTTCGAGAAGAAGGGGTTGCTCCTGGTCAAGGACCTGGGGAGCACCAACGGCACCTACGTCAATGGCAAGCGGATCCAGGAGCAGCGCGTCCTCGAACCTGGGGACGAGCTCATGATCGGCCAGGTCAAGCTCCGCGTCGCGAAGGTCGGCCAGACCCCACCCCCGCCTGCGTCGCCGAAGTCGTCCAAGCCCGGCGACACCGCCATCGTCGAGCCGGTACCCACCGGCGGTGGGGACGAGTTTGAGATCGAGTTCGATGGGAAGCCGGTGACCCCCGAAGACCTCCCGATGGCTGACATCGAGGAGGAGCCGATCGTGACCGCCGCCCCGAAAGCCGAGGCGGCGCCCTCCGCCTCTCCCAAGCCCAAGGCCAAGCCAGCCGCCCCGGCTCCGGAAGAGGACGCCATCGCCGACTTCCTCCTCGACTTCAAGATCGACAACGAGGACGCACCCGCCCCCGCTGCTCCCAAAGCTGCGGCCGAGGCCAAGAAGGCGGAACCTGCCGCCAAGTCCAAATCCAAATCGGAACCCGAGCCCGTACCCGCGCCGGAACCCCCCGGCAGCAACGATGCCATCGCCGAATTCCTGCTCGATATCAAGCTCGACGAGGAGGACGAGTGAAAGGCAATCCGGAACGCGGTCGATCCTCCCCGAAAGGGCTCGAAGTCCTTCAGAACCCCCTGTCATTCGCCTTCCGAGGCACCTGGGACCTGGGGGGCTTGCCGTGAGCCAGGTCCCGGGTCACCGTTGCGCCCCATCCGTGAACCCCGAGACGCTCTCCCCCGGTGAATTCTGCTCGTTCCGGCTCCCGGCTCGCTGCGACCGACCCTCACGAGCGAAGGGAAGAGGAAAGCTCCTCGCGAGAGAAACCTCTTGTTGGCGTTTATTGAACGCATCATGGTTTATTGAACGCATCATGATTGTCAACCGCTACAGGGCCTTCCCTTGCCGGTCGACGCCGACCGGCCGTCCAGCGCCGCCCCGCTCTGTGCGAAGGAAAGTCATGGTGTCGAAGAATTTCGAGTCCAGGATCTTGCCTTGCCGTTCCCCGAGCCATCGCCGAAGGCAGTCAAGATCACTTTCTGTGCATAAGTTGTCAAAAAGCAACTTATCGAAATTTATCATTTGCATTGCGGCGAGAAACGCTATAATAAGCTATAAAGCCGAACAACGCACCAGTTGCGCAGGGCGGGCCGTTGATACGTCCCGGTGATCGGCGTCCGACAGTTGAGGATCTCGCGAAGATGGCCCGCCGTAAAACGCTTCCCGACTCCATCAAGGCGAAGTACGAGCTGGCGGATCGGGTCCGGCAGCTCCGGGAGGAGCTGTTTGGAGAGCGAGGGGGCCCCGAGCTAGCTCGCCGGCTTGGCCTGCCCATCCGGACCTGGTATAATTACGAGTCGGGGGTGACGATCCCCGCCGAGGTCGTGCTCCGGATCATCGAGCTGACCTCGGTCGAACCGATTTGGCTGCTGCACGGCAAGGGGCCTAAGTTCCGCCCGCCGAGCTCGGCGCGCTCCGAGGTGGTGGCGGGCCCAGCCACCTCGGTCGGTTCTCTTTTGCGCACGGCGATTCAGATCCTCGAATCGAGCAAGTCGGCGAAGCGCGCGGCTCCTCCCTCGAAGAAACTCGAGGGGTCGGCAGTCGAGGATGAGGCACCGCCGGCCGCCCTCTCGGGCGAGATCGTGCTGATTGGGGTCGATAATGTCGACGGGGAACCGCTGACCGGAATGACGGGCCCGCGCTACGTCGCGGCACGGACCGAATGGCTCGGCGCCCAGCCCGACTGCCGATGTATCCGGATTGTCGGCGATGCGATGGCGCCGATCCTGTCCGACGGGGCCTATGTCGCCTTCTCGAAGACGGAGGAGGACCCGCTCGTCCTCGACGGGCTGATGGTCGTCGCCTGGGTAGAGAACGTGCCGATCGTCCGCTGGTTCCAGCACTGCGGCCGGTTCGCCCTGCTCCGCGCCGAGAACCCGATGACCAACCCGCCCCAGATCCTCGTGGACCTGGAGGACCGGCCGCACGAGCGCCGGTTCCGCCGCGTCTTGTGGATCAACACCCCACACTGATCGGACGTCAGCGGACGTGGTCAGAGGTCGAGGTGCTCCGGATAGCAAGGGAGGATCAGGATCTTGCCGTCCCCCATGCGTCCGGTCCGCGCCTGGCCGACGATCGCCTTGACCGCAACCGGCAAGTCGTGCGCGTGAACGACAAGGGTGATTTCCACTTTGGGCAGAAACGAGGCATTGTACTCGCTCCCCAGGTAGCGATGCAGGCGATTCTTCTGCCGGCCGTAGCCCATCGCCTCGCGGACCGTCCCCCCGAGGATCTCGACCGATTCGAGCGCGGCGAGTACCGCCTGGGCGCGGAACGGCTTGACCATCGCGACGATCTGGACCAGTCGAGGAGACCCCGAGCCCGACACCCCACCACCCCACGAGAATCAAGTCCTGTGCCCGAGGCGGCGGGCGGGGTCGTCCCGCGCCCTGTCCCGTTTCACCCCGTACGGATGCACCCGGACGCTGATCAAAGTCATTGTAATCAAGTGTCCCGGCGCCGTCTTCCCCCGACCCGGATCGATGAGACGGAAGGGACTGATCCGTAACCGGGGGTTGCTTGACAACGCCGCGGGGCCACCGAAGAGTAAGTGCATGTCCCACGTGGGCTGGGTGGGATCGGACCGGATGCCCTGGGACGTCGGCACGAGGTGATCCATGCGACGGGTTCTGGCGATGTCGGTAACCGCGGCGCTCCTGATGGCGGCCGGGTGCGGCAGCAAAAGCTACGAGGTCCGCTTGAACAAGACCCTGGAGGACATGCGGTATCGGAAGCGCCTCGACGACAACCTCATGCCCGCCCCGACCAAGGGCAAGTTCGAGGAATTGCTGATCTTCGTCCGTCCCCCCAAGAACCTGCAACAGACCAAGACCTTCATGCTCGGGACGCCTGAGCCGGGCCAGTTCGACTTGGATGCCAGCTTCGACGAGCCCCAGAAGCAAAGCATGCACCTGCTGGCGCGGGTCAAGCGGCCTAAGGCCCCCGACTCCAAGACGAAGAAGGCTGAGGCCGCCCCGACCAATCGGGGCGACTTCAACCGCGACGTCCTCGCCCTGCTGAACAACTACTACGGCACCCAGGATCTGACGGTCGAAAAGTTCAAGGAGAAAACCCACATGACTAACAAGTTCAAAAGGCACGTCTTTTCAGCCAACAACAAGAACGTTCAGGTCTACCTGTACGGCCCCAAGGGAGACCCGTACGAGGTGGCCTTCGTCTTCGAGTTCCCCAGTTCCGAGCAGGCGACCCTGATCTCCAAGATCGGACTCTGTCTGGAGTCGTTCGCTACCGGACAGAAGGCGAGACGGGCGTTCGCCGGCACGGGCGCGGCGGAAGAGGGGACCGAGAGGGGTTCGGGTGGAGGCGTCGCCTTCTGATCGGACTTGATTGGATTGGGAGGAACGAGGGAAACCGAACCGGACTGGCGGCACCGGTTCGGGCTTCCTCGAAATCTTAATGCGGGCTCAACTCACCCCTTGCGGCGAATCGGAGGATGGGCCAGAACCGCGTTCCCTGGGCGGTTGTCGGCTTCCACAAACCGCTCCAGCAGCTCGGCACGCATGACCGGGAGATCGGCGGGAGCATCGATACCCAGGCGGACATGGTTTCCTTCCAGCTTCACTACGGTGATGCAGATGTCCGACCCGAGGACAATCCGCTCCGATCGCTTCCGGCTGAGAACCAGCATCGAACCCTCCCTGAAAGATCGTTGGAAGTTCCTTCACGTTGTGTCGCGCCTCGGCCGAGCGCTCGTTATCCATACGATCGTGAAAGCGGCCTTGTGACCGACAGGAAAACGAAGCGCCCGACAATCGATCCGACGGCTCGGCTCGTCCCGGATCGTGCCTCGGTTCATTCGGGGAACGTGCAACACGCCGATTCTGTAAAGAGAAACGTCCGAAACGCGTTCGAGCGCGCGCGGGGGACGGCTCAGTCCGATCGACCGAGGGCATTCCCTCGATTATCTCCGGAGTCCGGGCGTGCCGGCTGGGGATCGTGACCGTTTCGTTGGCTGTTTGAAGGGTCGGAGCGTCCTTGATCTCGGACCGGATCAGGCCGATCAGGACACGGCCGTCGCTCGTGCCGATGATGTGAGCCTGGTAATCATTACCGATCAGGGGGTCCGGGTTGAGGTTGTTGGCGAGGAAAAAAAACCGAGGCCGGCGCGGTTCGAGCCGGTCAGGTCGGATGGCAACATTGCCGCCAACTCCGTGGCTCGAATC
>JBKOZB010000280.1:0-5400 GCA_046744225.1 Planctomycetota bacterium
GCCGGGCACGCCCTGAGCCTCGATTGCCGCAGCCTGGAATGGGAACGCCTCCCGCTGGGCGACCCCGCGCCGGCGATCGTCATCTGCGACTCGAAGACCTCGCGGCGGCTGGCCGACGGCCAGTACAACCGACGCCGGATCGAGTGCGAGCGGGTCGTCCACTCGTTCCAGGCGCGCCGCGGGGCGGAGGCGGTCCGCTGGCTCCGCGACATCACGCTCGACGAGCTGGACGCGGCGTGGGACGACCTCGACCCGGTCGGCCGCCTCCGGGCGCGGCACGTCCTGACCGAGAACGAGCGGGTGCGGCGAGGGGCCGAGGCGCTCCGGGCGGGGAACCTGCCCGAGTTCGGCCGCTTGATGTTGCGGTCGCATGCATCGAGCCGCGACGACTTCGGCAACAGCGCCCCGGCGCTCGACGCCCTGATCGAGGCGGCCGAGGACGCCCCCGGCTTCCTCGGCGGCAAGCTCTCGGGCGCCGGCTGGGCCGGTTGCACCGTCAACCTCGTCGAACCCGATCAGGCCGACGCCTTCGCCGCCGCGGTCGCCGCCGGCTACGAGCGCCGGACCGGCATCCGACCCGAGATCCATGTGTGCCACGCCGCCGACGGCGCCTTCGCAAGCCCCCTCGACACCAACAGCCAACACGCGGCCGTCGAAGGACGTTTGATGGCAAATGACAGATGGCAAATAGCAAATCGCTGATGACCAATGAGATTTTTGTCATTCGCCATTTATCATCTGTCATCCCTCGAATGAGACGCGGGAATCTCGTCACTCGTCTGTTCCAAAGAGGAGATCGCTCGATGCGCACGAATCACGGGTTGAGGAAGGGACTGGCGGCCTTGGCGGCCGCGCTGTGGCTGGCGCCGGCGATCGCGCCGGCCGAGACGTGCCTGTCGCCGTTCGTCAAGCGGCTCGACCGGCCGGAGAAGTACCTGTACCTGTTCTGCGTCGATGCCGACGCCAAGGACAACGACTTCATCGCCGTGATCGACGTGGACCGGGACAGCCCCACCTACGGCACGATCACCTCCACCCTCGACCTCGGCAGCAAGGGGAACGAGACGCACCACTGGGGCTACACCGACGACCGGACGAAGATCTGGGCCGGCGGCTTGCTGTCAAGCCGGATCTGGATCCTCGACGTCGCGACCGACCCGGCCCAGCCCCGGATCGAGAAGGTGCTCGACGACGTGGCGCAACAGACCGGCCTGTCGGGCCCGCACACCTATTACGCGCTGCCCGGCCGGATGCTGATCAGCTTCCTGGGCGCGGCCGACGGCGGCCTGCCGGCCGGCATGGCCGAGTTCACCAACGACGGCAAGTTCATCCGGCGGATCGACAACCCGACCGACGCCCCCTACGGCTACGACGTGGCGGTCAAGCCCGACCTGAACCGGTTGGTCTCCAGCAGCTTCACGCCCTCGCGGAACTATCAGAAGCCGCTGGCGAAGATGGACCTGAAGGACTTCGGCAGCGAGCTGGTCGTCTGGGACTTCAAGCGGCGCAAGCCGCTGCAAACGGGCAAGGCGGGCCTGGCCCCGCTCGAGGTGCGCTGGAGCCTGAAGCCGGGGAACAACTACGGGTTCACCAACTGCGCCCTGGATAACTCGATCTGGATTTTCCGCGGTCAGGCCGACGGCTCGTACGAATTCAAGAAGGTCGCGGAGACAGGCGCGTTTCCGGCCGACCTGCGGCAGAGCCCCGACGACCGCTACGTGTTCGTCAGTTGCTTCAACGACAACCTGATCCAGCAGTGGGACGTCACCGACCCCGACCACCCGAAACTCTTCAGCACCGCCGCGCCCGTCGTGCAGGCGAATATGATGCACGTCACCGGCGACGGCAAGCGGATGTACGTCTCGAACTCGCTGCTCTCGACCCTCGACCACGCCGGCCGGTTCTACGTCCGCCTGATCCACATCGGCCCCGACGGCATGAAGGTCGATCCGTTCTTCAACATCGACCTGAACCACTTCAAGACCGGCCCGGCCCGCGGGCATGACATGCTGGTGAATTGAGAAGACGGGATTCACCGCAGAGAGAAGAACGAGAGAATATATAGAGAGAAGGAATCAGAAAAAGGAACATTCAGGAGGCGAATCATGCGGAGCAAGACGGTTTTCGGTTCCTCTTTTCTTCTTTTCTCTCTCGTTCTCCTCTCTGCGCCCTCCGCGGTCTCTGGGGTGAAATCTTCGCTGGCCAACATCGGCCCGGCGCCGCCGGTGGCGCTGACCGACTCGGACGGCAAGCCGTTCGAGCTGGACCGGCTGCATGGGAAGGTCGTGTTGGTGAGCTTCATTTACACGACCTGCAACGGCACCTGCCCGGCGACGACGCACAACCTGACCCGGATCGAGCGGGCGCTGGAGGAGGCGAAGTTGTGGGGTCGGAAGGTCGAGTTCGTCTCGATCACGCTCGACCCGGCGCGCGACACGCCCGAAGTCTTGGGCAACTATGCCCGGATCTACGGCGTGGACCTGGCCGCCTGGCACTTCCTGACCGGCCCTCCGGACCGGGTGGCCCAGGTCATCGCCGCCTGGGGGATGTGGGTGAAACCCGGCCCCTCGGGGGCGCTCGACCACCCCTCGCGCATCTTCCTGGTCGATCCACAAGGACGTCAGCGCGAGATCTACAACCTCGAATTCCTCAAGCCGGCGGCGGTCGTGCAGGATGTCAAGATGCTCCTGACCGAGGAGGCCGAGGACTCCACCGCGCGCCGGCCGCGTCCTTCGTCCTCCCAATAGAGTCCAGCGGGCGAGTTGGGCATTGAAAGTGCGGCATCGGCGTGCCGGCCGGTCGTAGCGACGCCCTGGCGACGGTCGGCCATCACGGAGGCATGTGATGGCGACCGCAACCCCGGCGCGGACGACCCGCGTCTTCGTCATCTTGAATCCGGTGGCCGGCACTTGCACGGCCGACGACGTCCGGCGCGCGCTGGAGCGGCATTTCGTCATCGGCGAGACGTCCTGCGAGATCCACGAGACGAGCCGCGACGACCGCTTCGAAGAACTGGCCCGCGAGGCGCGCGGGCGCGGCTTCGACATGGTCGTCGCCGCCGGAGGCGACGGCACGATCTCGGCCGTCGCCTCCGGCCTGGTCGGCTCGGCAACCCCGCTGGGGATCATCCCGCTCGGCACGGCGAACGTCCTGGCGCGCGAGCTCGGCATCCCGTTCGATCTCGAACGGGCGTGCCAGCTCCTGGCCGGCGCGCACGGCCTCAAGAGCGTCGATGCGATGCGGGTCGGCGACCAGCACTACTTCACCCAAGTCGGCGTCGGCATCGACGCCCTGATGATCCGCGACACCGGGCGCGAGGTGAAGCGCCGTTTCGGCCGGATTGCGTATCTCTGGACCGCCTTCACGCGCCTGCTCGGGTTCCAGCCCCGCAAGTTCTTCCTGGCCGTCGATGGGAAAAAGCGACACTTCCGCGCCTCGCAGGTGCTCGTCGCCAACGGCGGCATCCTGGGCCAGCCGCCGTTCCGCTGGGGCCCCGACATCCGACCCGACGACGGCCGGCTCGACCTCTGCATCGTCCGCGCCCGGACCCTGCTCGATTACCTGAAACTCGCCTGGTACGTCTTGATCGGTCAGCACAAGCGAAGCCCGAACGTCCGGTATCTCGCCTCCGAACGCGACATCTTCATCGACACTAAGCGCCCGATGCCCGTCCAGGCCGACGGCGAGATCATCGGCGAGACGCCGGTGCACATCTTCGCCGCTCCCAGGGCCATCCAGGTGGTCGTGCCGGTGGAGACGGCGACGGCGGGATGATTGTCAGCAGAACGGCCGGAGCTCCTGGCGCATAACGGCGGCGGTCGGATAGCGGTCCTTCGGGTCGCGGGTCAGGCACTTCTGCAGGACGGCGGCCAGGGCGTTGGGGATGTCGGGCCGGCGCTTCTGGACCGGGACGGGGGCCTCTTCCAGGAGCATGCGGATCAGGTCGCCGCCGTCACTCACCTGGTCGTAGATGAACTGGCTGGTCAGCAGGTAATAGAGCGTGGCGGCGGTCGCGTACAGGTCGCCCGAGGGGAGCACCGCCTTGAAGTCGAGCATCTGCTCGGGGGGCATGAACGGGACGGTCCCCCGCATCTCGCCCGAGAAGGTCAGGCCCGACAGGCCCAGACCCCGGTAGCTCTTGGCCAGGCCGAAGTCGGAGATCTTCGCCACCAGGCCCTCGGGCTGACGGGCGATCAGGATGTTCTCTGGCTTGATGTCGCGGTGGACGAACCCCATGCTGTGCGCCTGATCGAGCCCCTTGAGGACCTGGCAGGCCATCCGGCAGGCCTGCTTGATCGGGAAACGGCCGGGCTCGGAGTTGGCCAGCGCCTCGAGGTTCGTCCCGTTGACGTACTCCATCGCGAACCAGAACTGGCCGCGGGTCATCCCCTGTTCGAGCCACTCGACGATGTTCGGGTGCTTCAACTGGCTGATGACCGACATCTCGCGGAGGAAGCGATCGACGGCCGAGCGCGCGGCGGCCGACTCGGGGACGATCAGCTTGAGGGCGACCAGCTTCCCGGTCTGGTTGTGCCGGGCCTGGTAAACGACCCCCATCGCGCCGCGGCCCAGCTCGCGCAGGATGGTGTAATGCGGGACCAGTTGCGGCAGGCAGGCGACCTCGGCGCGGCAGAGGTCGCAGAGCCAATCGATCGATTCCGCCCCTCCCGCCGCCGTCGAGCCGCTGACCACGTCGATGTTAGGCGGGGCAATCGCGCCGCACCCGGCGCAGCGGATCGGGACCCCGTTCAGGCCGAGCAAGACCGTGTCAACCTGGCCTGCGACTGATCCCGTCCCCTCCCTCGACACCGATGCGCTCCCCTCGACCCGGACCCGGAACACGCTCTGGCCCGCCGCGATCCGGTCGCCCGAGCTGAGCCGGACCCGCTCGACCCGCCGATCGTTGACGTACGTGCCGTTCGTGCTCCCCAGGTCCCGGATCTCGCACCGGGGCGGGTTGAACTCGATCAGGAAGTGGTCGCGCGACAGCGCCGAGTCCTCGGGCATCGGGCAATGGACGAACCGCGACCGGCCCACGATGAACGTGTCGTGGCGCTCGAAAACGAACGAGCGGCCCTTGCGCGGGCCTTGCAGAACCTCCAAGATAACTCGCATTGCTTCGCTGAAGGGACTCCTGGCTATCCAGGGCTTTACACCCTTTCTACGTTCAACAATACCAATTGTGCCAAGTTCGAGGCTAAAGCGCGAAGACAGCGCGTATTCTTTGAGATCGGCCACGACTTTTTCCCAGTAGACCCACGAATGCGTGATCCCATGAGAAATTGGTCGGGTGGCCTGCCCATGTCGGCGTGAGCCAGTTTGATGATCCTTGTCAAGGCACCGCGCCCGCCCGATTCGGGCCCGGCAGCTCCGGCGAAGGGTTCTGGCCTGGCGACAGAC
>JBKOZB010000291.1:0-9042 GCA_046744225.1 Planctomycetota bacterium
GCATCGCCCACCTTGCTGTCCGGCCAATGGTGGGTGAGGCCCACCCTACAAGACTGATGATCCTCTCGAAAATCTCGATTTTTCGGGTCCTGGGCGGATTGGCGGGACGAAACCGCCCCGCGGCACGAGAGTGAACAATGACAGGACGCCCCGCGCGTCCCCGTTCCTTGTCCACACACCCGGAGCCGCGCATCCATGACGCTCACTGCCGAAGAACGCCGCGCGATCAATCGGAAGAACTCAGAACGCTCGACTGGGCCTCGGTCGGCCGCCGGAAAAGCGCGGGCCAGCCAGAACGCCCTGAAGCACGGCCTCCGCGCCGAGGCCATCGCCTTGCCCAACGAAGATGTCGAGGAACTGAAGCAACTGACCAACGAGTGGGTCGACTATTACCAGCCTGCCTCCCCCGGCCACCGCGCCCTGCTCGACCGCGCCGTGCTCGCCACCGTCCAGCTTCGACGCTGCGCCCGGTTCCAGGCCGCCACCCTCGCCAAGCAAGTCCGCGAGGCGGAAGGGCGCTGGGATCAACAGCAGGAGGAGGAGGTCGAGAGGTTCAAACCCCTCCTCAAGACCGACCCGGCGGCGGCCGTGCGCGGGCTGGAGCGCTCGGCCCTGGGCTGCCGCTGGCTGATCGAGCAATGGGACGGGCTGAAGTCCGGCCTCGATCGCAACGGCTGCTGGTTCGCCAATTCGGACTGCGAGCAGGCGCTGCGGCTCTTGGGCAAGACGCCCGACCTATTCTGCACCGACCACGACGTGTTCTGGTTCCAGTTCGTCAACCTCTCGGCGCACCCGAGTCCGCCCGAGGGGCGCCTGGAGTGGTTCCTCGACAACCAGCGGATGCACGGCACGTCCGGCCGCCTCCTGATCGACTGCGACCCGACGGATCACGAGGAGAGCGTCAAGGAGCTGCGCGCGATCGTCGAGTCGCAGCTCCAGGGACTGAGGGGGCGCGAGGAGCGGTTGCGGCTGGGGATCGAGGAGCCGGGCCGGGCTGAGGCGGGCGATCGCGCCCTCTTGTTGACGGGTCCGGAAGGTTCTTTGTGGCTGCGCTACGAGCGGATGCACGATGCGGCGTTCCACCGGGCGTACAAGTCCTTGCTCAAGGGCGAGGAGGAGTCGGAGAGCACCTCGGCCCCAGCCGCATCGAAGGGAGCCAACGAGTTCCCAGAGGCACCCGGGCCGGACGAATGGTCCTGCCCCTGTGGGGCATCCGATCCCATGGAAGTCCCGGTTGATTCATGCATGTTTTTCGAGGTTGGACCCGGACTTTCAGAGGAAGCCGGCATCTCCCCGGCTCCGCCCGCCGAGCCCGCCCCCGTGTCGAACGAATCCAACGAGATCCAGGAAATCGCGCCGAACGAAGCCACCGAGGCCCCGGAAACCGAGGCCGCCGAGGTCGATCGACGCGAGATCGACGGCATTGAGGCGGACAAGAGACCCGAAGGAGCGGGAATTCCGGCCGTCGATTCGCCGGTGAAGGCCGATCCGGCGGGGTTCCTGCCGGTTGGCGCGGCCTGATCATGACCGAAGGGCGTAGAGAGCGGTTCTCCCAGGGGTCTCCGCGCGCCTTGATTCCGCGATCAGCCTCGGCCATCGCCTTCGAAAAGAAGACAACGGGTGCTGGATTTTCCCGCGGCGCGGCCCCGTCGGCGCTCACCATGCCTGATCGAGCAACTGCATCATGTCGGCCTGGGTGCAGGGGCGTGGGTTGGTCCGGTGGCAGTGGTCGAGCATCGCCAGCCGGGCGTACTCGGGAATCCGGTCGCGCCGAAGTCCCTCGACTTTCCCCCAGCCCGCGTGGCAATGGGAGCCGCGCAAGGATCAGCTCGGTCAGCGTGATCAGGTGGAAAGGGCCCTCGCCGCCCCGCCCCAGGCTGATCAATGCGGCCAGCTCGGACAGTTCGCAACCGACAAGATCCCTCCATTTCGGAAATTACTCCGTACCCTCAATGCTGTGATGCGCCTTTCCATAAGGTTCTCTCTGTCAATCTGGAGAAGATGTTTCAGTATTTATAAAGACTAGGGGAGATAGGTTAAAATCAGTTGATACCCCTCAAGCTGGGAAATGAGGTAACCGATCCGAATTAGGTCGGAAGCAAGCCGCCGCGGCGATCGGAGAATGACCCGGCCCTGGTCTCGGCCTTCTTAAGATGGCAGGTTCGGAGTCGAGCGAGGCCAGCAGGCCAGGCGAGATCCATCCCCCATGGCCGTCGCGGTAGGCGACCCTGGCCCAATCCTTCCCAGAGTGGGGTCTACCACCGTGCCACTGCCCGTATTGCGACGGAGACGGGAGCGACTTTGGATTGCGGTGCTGTTGGGACTGGCGGCCGTGGCCTGGCCCCCACCACGCCCGGTCCTAGCGAGTTCGCGCAGGACCGCGGTGGTTGAGGCCGTTCAGAAGTCTCGACCGAGCGTCGTGAGCATCTCGAGCGAGAAAAAGGCGGCGTCATCGAGCCGCTGGCCATTCTCGGCCGAGGAGAGCCAGCGGCCCCGGGTCAGCGGCATGGGGACCGGGGTGATCCTCGACGGCCGGGGCTACATCCTGACCAATCACCACGTCGTGGACAAGGTCCAGGGGATCGAGGTCCACCTGCTCGATGGCTCGAGCTACCCGGCCCGCCTGCTCCAGTTCGACGAGGTCATGGACCTGGCGATCATCAAGGTCGATTCGGGACAGCCTTTGCCCGCGATTACGATCGGCACCTCGTCCGACCTGATGGTGGGCGAGGAGGTGATCACGATCGGCAACGCCTTCGGCTACGAGAACACGGTCTCGGTCGGCATCATCAGCGCCTTGAATCGGAACGTGACGCTTTCGGACGAGCAGGTCTACCGCAACCTGATCCAGACCGACGCCTGCATCAACCCGGGGAACTCGGGCGGCCCGCTGATCAACATTGACGGCGAGCTGATCGGGATCAATGTCGCGGTTCGGGCCGGGTCGCAGGGGATCGGGTTCGCCCTGCCGATCGACGACGTGAAGCAGGTGGCCACCGAGATGATGAGCACCCGTCGCCTGACCCGGATCTGGCACGGACTGGTCGCGGGCGAGACACGGAACGGCCCGAGCCGTTCGGTCGTTCTGTCCGAGGTGCAGTCGGGGAGCCCGGCCGAGGCGGCCGGCTTCCGGCCCGGCGACCAGTTAATCCGCGTCGGCGACGTGATGGTCAATACGCCGCTCGACATCGAGCGCGCGTTGCTCGACGCGACCCCCGGCCAGCCGACCCCGGTGCAGATCCGCCGCGGAGGCCAGGACCAGTCGCTTGCCCTGGAGGTCCGCCCCCTGTCCGGCTCGGCGCCGCCGCCTCGGACGGTGGTCGACGCCAACGAGCAGGTCTTGCGGATGCTCGGCTTGAGGACAATCCCCGTCGCGCCCGAGTACGTCGCCGCGGCCTCGCCGAAGCTTCGGGGGGGCCTCTACGTCCAGTCAGTCACACCCAACAGTCCCGGCGCCCGGGCAATGCTCCAGAAGGGCGACATCTTGGTCGGCATGAACGTTGGGATGAGGCACTGGGAAACGATCCGGCCCGACAACGTCCTGTTCATCCTCCGCCAGCCCGAGGTCGCCCATTCGCAATCGGTGCAATTCTACATCGTCCGCCGCAACGGCATTCACCTGGGGACCATGAGCCTCGCCGAGATCCCGGCACTGAACACCTTGAGCCGCTGAGCGTGCCTCAAGGTCATGGTTCGTTTCTGAGCAGAGGGGGCTCCCGCCGGGCGCGACACAGTATCGCCTCGGTCTGAGCCCCGCTCGCCCTTCCTTGATCATTGTCCCTTCCCCCGCTTCCGTCCTGTCATCGGGCGCATCGACAAAGTCCCGACCAACCGCTAGGGTGTCGGGACGAGCCGGAGGGATGACATGATTGGAAAGAGAGGACGGCGGTGACGCGCGATCGCGGCCCGGAACAGGCCGATCCGGGCCGGGTCGTCGTGATGGCGGTCCTTTTCGAAGGCGGGCTGGCGCCGGTGGCCTTGCTCGTGGGATGGCTGCTGGGTCAGCCCCCCTTGCTCGGGTTCGCCTGGAGGGGGCGCGATGCGGCGCTCGGGGTGGCGGTGGCCTTGCCGATTCTCGGCCTGCTCCTGGTCGGACTGCGCTGGCCGATCGCTCCGCTGGCGCGAATCAAGCAATTCATCGATGAGGAGGTCCGTCCACTGCTCGGAGCCTGCACCTGGCTCGACCTGGCCTTGATCTCACTGGCGGCCGGCGTTGGCGAGGAGATGCTCTTCCGCGGCGCGGTTCAGGGGGCCCTGGGCCGCTGGCTTGGTCTCGGGGCGGGAATAACAGCATCGAGCCTCTTGTTCGGCCTGCTTCACCCGATCACGCCGGCGTATGTCGTGCTCGCCGGCCTGATGGGGACCTACTTCGGCCTGGTCTGGGTCGTCAACGGCAACTTGCTGACGGTGATCGTCGCCCATGCTGTGTACGACTTCCTCGCCCTTTTGATCCTGCTGCGGACGCCTCCGGAGATGCCCTCCGGTTGAGGGGGCGCGTACCGGCCGAAACGGATCGGGAATTGCGGGCAGGAACGAGGGGGGCGGCTGGCCAGAGACTCGTGATTTCGGCGCCTTCCCCGGATATGCTGGGCGATTGGATCGCGACTGGCGGAGGGGGTGAGCTTCTCCTTGGGAAAGGATCGATCGATGCGGTACACCATGTTTTCGGCATTGCGGTGGGGTCTGTTGGGCTTGCTCGTTCTCGCCGGTCCCAGAGGTGCGGCCTCGACGGCCGCGACCTTGCGCTGGAAATTCAAACCGGGCGAGACCCTACGGTATTCGATGGACCAGAAAACGGTAACGACCGCCAAGTTACCCGGCGGCCAGGAGCTCACCAACACGCTGATGCAGACGCTCGAGCTGAGCTGGTCCGTCAAGGAGGTGAGGGACGACGGCACGGCCGAGTTGGTCCAGACGATCGAGCGGGTGGTGGACAAGGCCGATGGGCCGCTCGGGAAGTTCGAGTACGACTCGAAGTCGGGACAGGAACCGCAGGGACCGATCGCCGCCTCGCGCGTGCCGCTGTTCAAGGCCATAGTCGGGGCGCCGATCACGTTCAAGATGAACGCACAAGGCGAGCCGAGCGACGTCAAGGTGCCCGAGAAGCTGACCCGGTCGCTCCGCGAGGCTGGCCCGGCCGCGGCCGCCGCCAGCCAACTCTTCTCGGAGGAGGGCCTGAAGAGCCTGATCCTCCAGACCACCCTGGTCGTTCCCAAGGAAGACCTGGCCCAGGGGAAGACCTGGAACCGCCAGACTATCGAGACCATGCCGGCCATCGGGACCTTGATCCTCGACACGACCTTCACCTACCAGGGGACCGACACCCAGAACGGCCAGAAGGTCGAGAAGATTGACCAGGCGACCAAGATTGACCTCCAGCCCGCGGCCGACGCGGGCAACACCAACTTCCCCCTGAAAGTCAAGTCGCAGGACTCTCAGGGTGTCGTCCACTTCGACAGCGACACCGGCCACCTCGTCGATTCCCAGATGAACGAGAAGGTGGAGCTGTCGGCCTCGATCATGAACATGGAGATCACCCAGGTCACCGAGACCTCGACCGTCCGCAAGCTCGTCAAGGACGAGGTGGCGAATTGAGCCAGCTGGTTATGTCAAATGAAAGATGATAGATGAAAAAAAGAAGGACAAGAATCTTTCTGCCATCTGCCATCTGCCATCATGACAATCCATGCTTCTTGAGCTTGCTGCAGAGCGTGCTCCGGGGCATGCCGAGGAGTCGGGCGGCCTCGCTCTTGTTGCCCTGCGCCTCGTCGAGGGCGTCGAGCAGGCGCTGGCGCTCGAAGGCGATGACCTCGGCGTCCCCGCGCTCGAAGGCGATGACCTCGGCGTCCCCGCGGTCGTCGGTCTCGGCGGGGGGCTCGCTCCAAGGCGAGGCGGTCGTTGATGGACGTGAGCGGGTGCCCGTCCCGGCCGCGGCGATCGAGGCGCCGGCACCGGCGCGGAGCCGACGCCGGCCGGGGTGGCGCACCTCGGCCGGCAGGTCGTCGCGGGTCAGCGCGGGGCTGTCGGTCAGGACCACCGCCTGCTCGATGACGTTCTCCAGCTCGCGGATGTTGCCCGGCCAGTCGTAGGCGATCAGCGCCTCGACCGCCTTGTCGTCCAGGTGCGTGACCGGCTTGCCGATCCGCCGTGCGTGCTCGCGGAGGAAGTGGACGGCCAGCTCGAAGATATCTTCCTTGCGCTCGCGCAGCGCGGGCGTCCGCAGGGGGATGACGTTGAGCCGGTAGTACAGGTCCTCGCGAAACCGCCCCGCGCGGATCAGGGCTTCGAGGTCCTGGTGCGTGGCGGCCACGATGCGGACATCAACCATGACCGGCTGCGAGCTGCCGACCCGCTCGAAGGACATCTCCTGGAGGACGCGCAAGAGCTTCGTCTGGACTTCGAGGTTGATGTCGCCGATCTCATCGAGGAAGAGAGTCCCGCCGTTGGCCTGCTCGAACCGGCCGACGCGGTCGCGGTCGGCGCCGGTGAAAGCCCCCTTGACGTGGCCGAACAGCTCGCTTTCGAGCAGGCTCTGCGAGAGCGCCGCGCAGTGGACCTTGACGAACGACCTGGCCGCGCGGGGACTGGCGGCGTGGATCGCCGCGGCCAGGAGCTCCTTGCCCGTCCCGCTCTCGCCCCGGATCAAGACGGCCGACGGGCTGGCAGCCACCTTGCGCGCGACCTCGATCATCCGGCGGACGGCCGGACTCGACCCCTTGATCTGCTCGAAGACCTCGGAGTCGGCCGAGAGCGTGGGCCGTTGCGGAGACTCGCCCTCACCGTAGTCCATGAGCTGATGCTGGAGCAACAAGATCCGCTTCTGCTGCTCGGCGATCTTCTCAACCTTGTCGCGCAGCTCGTGGTTGAGCGTTTCGAGCGTCTGTTGGATGCCGGCCGAGTGGAGCGTCAGCGCCGAGACCGAGCTAAGCGCGCCGAGGAAGGCGATCTCCTCGTCCTCGTACGGCATCCCGCTCCGCTTCGGCCCGAGTACGATCAGGCCGGCCAGATCGCCGTCGGCCTCGAGCGCGTTGGCCACCTCGCCTCCCAGCGCGATCATCGCGTCGGTCGCCGGGTCCGACCCGGCCGGCAAGGCCACGGCGTGCGGCACCCGGATGGCCGAGGTCTG
Organism: Planctomycetota bacterium; assembly: GCA_046744225.1. Classification (GTDB taxonomy): domain Bacteria; phylum Planctomycetota; class Planctomycetia; order Isosphaerales; family Isosphaeraceae; genus JBKOZB01. Next base: position 7,127 of record JBKOZB010000291.1, read on the forward strand.
GCGGAGCCGCTCGACCAGCGGGTTGTCCGTACCAAGCGTTTGCTCGTCGGGCGACGGGCCGTGGCAGGCGACGAGCCGGAGCGGTTCCCCCTCCGCCTCGCCCAGGTAGACTGCCCCCCACTCCAACCGCAAGACCTCGGCCGCCGCCTCCAGCAACCGGCGCCCGAGCGTCGCGCGATCAACCAGACTCCCGACCGCCACCCGCATCTTCTGCATCGCCTGGCCGAACTTGTACTTCTCGCGGTGGAACCACCAGTCGATCGCTCTCTGGATCCGCTCGCGCGCCACCTCCGACAGGATCAGAATCACGATCACCGTCAGGCCGGCCACCATCGCCCCGCGCGACGTCTGGTTCGACGAGAGGAACTGCTCGCCGATCGCCATGCCGCTGACGAGCAGCACGCCCGAGTAGAGCAGGCCCGCCGTCACGCTGAAGACGAAGTAGAATACGCTCCGGTTAATGATCTCCTCGACCTGCATCAGCTTGTACCGCGTGATGCTCAAGGCGTAGGCTAGGGTGAACAGGAGCGAGACCCCGAACATCGGCCAAGCCGCGCTGTCGCGGCCGAGTGTGGCTGGGTCGAACCAGGTCTGCCGGAGCAGGTAGGCGATCAACAGCGACGCGATCAGCGAGGCGAGCAAGATCCACTGGACCTGGTTCCGCTCGGCGCGGGTGCGGGCCGAGCGGAAACTGGCCATCAGGCAGAGGATGCAAAGCCCGAAGATCACGGCCGCCAGCGCAACGTAGCCCAAGGACAGCGCGCGGACCAGTCGCAGGGCAGACCGGACGTGCTCTCCCCCCGCGTGGTTGCCCAGCCAGCGCGACCGGAGCATGAACGCCCAGAGCCCCAACAGGTAGGCCGACGGGACCCCGTATAGTGCCGCCAGCACCCCGCGCCGGTAGTTCACGAGGACCGGGTTCAGCCTCGGGAAGACCAGGTAGAAATGAAGGCTCACGACCGGGACGAAGACCGCGAACGCCGCGAACGGATAGATCAGAAGCAGCTCGACGACGATCTCCGTCCAGTGGTAGCCCCCCATGTACGCGCCGACCGTCACTATGCAGAGCCAGAAGAAGAGACGGGCCGAGTCGTCGTGCGGGCGCTTCCAGAACACCCGCGCTCCGATGGCGAAGATTACCATCTCTTGAAGGAACCAGACCAGCGACCAGATGTACGTCGAACGGGGCCGGTAACGGACCAGCGCCTCGGCCGTCTTGATCTGCTTGGTCTTTTGGTCCTGCCAGCGCACCTCGACCGTCCGGCCGACCTCCCGGCTCAGGTTACGCAGCACCTTTATGTAGTCGGTGTAGTTCGTCAGCGGCGTCCCGCCGATCGTGTGCAGAGTGTCCCCCATCTCGGGCCGCTCAGGCGTCCAGGTATAGTCGTCAGGGATCTTCTCTTTCAGGTCGGTGCCGAAGACGCAGCGGACCCCGATGTCCCCCATCCAGGCGACGAGCAGGAGGACCGCGACGGAATACAGCAGCACGCCCAATGAGAAGCTCATCAAAAACGCGCGCTGGGGAGGGCGGTCCCAGGCCGAACGCACCTGTCGGAAGTCCGCGGGAGGAGGAGCAAAGGGGCGGGGATCGGACTTCGAGCGGGCGGAGAGGAATTCCATAGTCACTCGTGAACGAGGCAGACAGGATATATTTTCGACACGATCTCCATCTACTTTCAAACTAACCGATCGGCGCCGAAAGACAAGATTTTCGCTATTGAAATTTCGTCAGTCCAGCCGATACTACTTAGTTAACGATGAAAATTGGAATTACGATGGTCGAGATTTGAAAAAGAGAGGCAAAATTGATCATTTGCCTGTTTTGGACCGACATGGCAATTATTTCTTGAATACCTTGAGGTTTGGGTAAGCTAGGAAATTGATTCTAACCATTCAAAAAGTGTTAACTCTGAGGG
>JBKOZB010000121.1:0-10640 GCA_046744225.1 Planctomycetota bacterium
ACCTGATTCCGGTGCCTTCGCACGAGCCACGGCCCCACTGGGCGGCGGCTGCTTCACCCTGTTGTCTTGGGACTTCCACAGATCAAGAGGTTGGTATCGAGATGGCGCGACCGAGAACGGGGAGAAGACGAGGCGGTGTCATACCCCGAACACCCTAACCGGTCAAGCGCTCTTCACTGAATTTCTTCCCGGGTCGGGCGGGGGTCTGGCAAGTTTTTCAGGCCACAGACCGGGCCGTTTCCCGCGGTCTCATTTCCCCGGAAACGCCCGCGACCCCCGGCGTCTGCGCCGGGGGCCGCGGGAGACGAATCAATTGAAAGCCGAACGGGATTTTACGCGAGCCGCTCCCCGAGCCGTAAATCATCTCGACAAGCCGTAGCCACTCCCCAGCGAGTTCTCGCGCTTCTTGTCCGACTCCTTCAGCTCGCGCTGGTAGTTCGCGTCGGTGTCCTTGCGCACCTCGTCGTGCAAGTCGTCCGCCTGGTTCCGGAGCACGACCGCCCCATCGGGGCGGACCAGGAGCGACGTGGCGGGCACCGTGAGCGGAGCGTTTCCGGCCCCGAGGGGCGGGACCGGCTGGGTGCCGCCCGTCGTGTCGAGAACGATCTCGTGGCTATTAAAGTCGATCCTTTTGGTCTGCTGGCCCGAGCCGTCGGAGACGGGGACAGCGGTCGACGCCACATTGCCGACGATCTCGCCTGGCCCGGCGTCGAACCTCCGCACCACGGTCACGCCGTCCTCGGGGTTCCAACGTGTCACCTGGAAGGTGACCAAGTCGGACCGCTTGGGATTCGGGAGCACCTTGGCCAGCGCGTAGGTCGCCACGTCGGGCGGCATCGTCACTTCCGCGGTCAGCTCGCTCCAGGGGCCGAACAGCTCGAGCGACTTGTTATCAACGCCCGGGGCGACGTCTTCGCGGTCGCGGTTCGGGTTGTAGACGACGATCCGGACCCGGAACCGGTACGTCTTGTCGGGATCGATGGTGAAGTCGAGCGAGCGGATCATGATCGTCTCGGCACCGGTCTTCGGGAAGTTGATGTCCTCGGCCGCGCCAGGAGTTCCCTCTATGCCGGACATCAGATACGAGCTGCTGCCCGAGGAGCTCATCGGCATCGACGGCAACGACGTGGCCACCTGCGACGGGGGCAGCTCACGTTTCTCCTTGGGGACGAGGCTGGCGACGTGGACCCGCTCCCAGTAGCCGGCCTTGAGGAAGGGGAGCGGATCGACCAGCGCGCCGATCCGGACCGATTCCGGCGTCAGTTCCTCTTCCTCCTCGGGGAGGTTGTCGAGGATCAGGTTGTTGCGTTCGCGGTCCACGTCCTCCCAGTCCGACCACGAGCCGTCGGGCTGGCGCGTCTGCCGCTGGACGTCGAGCTGCTTGTAGTGCGGGGACGCGACGGCCGGGTTCTTCAGCGCGGTCAGGTAGTTCTCCCTGAGCTTCTTGTGATCGAGGGTCCCGGTGATCGCCACCCAGCGCAGGCCCTTGGTGATCTCCTTCCAGTTCTGGGAGCCTTCGAGAGCGGGGGCGGCCTCCTTCTTCTCCTCCCCCACCTTGCCGACGAGCTGGCCCTTGCGCCGGCGCTCCTCGATCTCACGCTGCTTCTTGGCCGCTTCGTCCTCCTTCTTCAAGGCGGGAATGCCGCTCCCCATGCCGGCCATCGGCCTCGGCGACGAGCGCATGCTCATCAGGTTGCGCTTGCGGCTGCGGCGGAGCTTGGTGGCCTCGTCGGGGCCCTCCTTCTCGGTATCGGCCGGTTGGCGGTTGTTGTTCTCGTCGAGCGCGAAGACCAGGGCCCCGCCGCGGCCCGGATAGGCGTAGAGCTCGGAGGGGGCGATCAGTTCGGGCATGTCGCGGATCAGGCCCGCGCCCGGCTCGGGCGAGACCCAGGGCTGCGCCGGCGTGAAGTTGGCGGCGATCAGCGCGTGCTTCTCCTGCTCGTCGACCATCGTCTCGAAGCCGGGGTTCTTGAGCCCGCTCTCTTCGAGCCGCTTGAGGATGTCGTCCGGAACCTGTCGGCGGCTGATGTTGGAGTCGGCAGCGTCGGCGGCCTTCTTAACCTGGTCGGGCGTCAGATCGATCGTCGGCTGGGTGGCCGCCATTCCCAGCAACACGAGGCAGAGGGCAGCCGCCAGGCCCACTACGGCCTTCTCGCCGTGACGCAGTCCCAGGGCCTTAAGCTTCTCAACCGAGGTGTTGGCCATGGTGGGATGTCCTTTCGGAACAAACGGGAGAGACCGGGCCGGTGACGCGCCGGCCCCGGTTGGCAAGGCTTCGGATGACGGATCGCCAGGTCCTCACTTCTTCGCCTTGTCCTTGGCCTTGGGCTCTTCCGACGCGGCCTTCCCGGGCTCGGGCTGGGGCGTTTTTTCCTCCTTGGGCATTGGCTCTTCGGCCTTGGCCTTCTCGGGTTCGGCCTGGGGCATCTCGGTCTTCGCCTCTTCCGGCGCGGGGGTCTCGGCCGGCTTGGGCGCCTCGCCCTCGGCCTTGGGAGTCTCGGAGGCCTGGCTCTGGCTCGGCTCCGGGGCGGGCTCCTCGGGCGGCGGGTTGTAGAACCGGGCCTGGCCGTAGACCGTGACCTGGACGACGTTGAAGTACGGGTCGTGGATCGTGACGACCGCCCGCTTGGAGGCGGCCTTTTCCTCCTCCTCGCGCGTCTTGGCCCGATCCTTGCTCCGCACGTCGACGCCCTTGCGTACCGGAGTGGTGGCCCCGCCCACTCCGCCGTACTGCGGCATCATCATCCGGGAGTCCATCCCGCCGCCGAAGGCCGTCATGTTCCCGGCGGCGGGCGACCGCGAGATCATCTGGTAGGTCATCGAGTTCGGGCCGAAGAATTGGTTCTCGCCCTTCTGCGGCTTGGTCACCCGCTGAGCCGGCTTCGCCATCTCGAAGTCGTTGACCTGGATCGCCATCGGCGAATTCTCGAGCGCGACCAGGAGGTCCTGGATGTGGTCCTGCTCGACCAGGACGGTCATCTCGAACGGGAGGACCTTGTACTGGGTGCTGTCGGTCTTGATGTAGTAGAGCGTATTGGTGTTGGCACCCGGAAGCCCCGACGACCTCATGGCCGCGGCCGCCCCCATGGGATTGCTGGAGGTGGACGTGGTCGATGGGTCGGGGGGCGGGGCGGCGGGGTTGGTGATGGCCGGCGCCTCCTCGAGCGTGCCGCGATGGACCATCGAGACCTGATCCTGCGCCAAGGGGCTGCCGACCTCGAGCAGGTCGATCTGCTTGACGAAGGCCGAGTCCCAGCTCGAGGCGTTCTTGTTGACCTCGGCGATAACCTGGAGCAGCGTCCGCTGGATCCAGAGCCGCTCCTGGGCCGCCCAGACCTTGCCCAGCTCGGGTGGGGCCTCGACCGTGAACGGCGCCGGGCGGAGCAGGAGTTCCTGGGTCGGCGCGGCGACGATGCCGGTCCCCTCAATCGGGTCGAAGGGGTGGAACGTCTGGTAGATCTGGGTGACGAACTTGGAATAGGCGTTCACGTACTCGATGATCGCCTCTTGCACGGCGCTGGCGTCCACGTCTTCAGGCCACTTGCGGCCCCACTTCGTGAACCGCTCCTCGACGCTCGCGGGCCAGGTCAGGAGCGGGGCCTGCCGCGCGTAGAGCTTCTTCCACGAGGAATTGACGTCCTTGCTCAGCTCCTCGCGCTTCTCATCGACCGCCGGCTTCCACTGGGCGTTCTTGACGACGCCCGACGTATATTTCCTGACCGCCGAATCGGCGGCCTTGATCTTGCCGGTCGCCTCGGCCGCCTTCGTCTGGACGGGGCTCGAACCGACGGCATAGGCGAGCACCGGCAGGAGGGCCGCGATGCCCACGGCAATCCAGAAGCGATACTTGATCGCCTGCCTGAGCAATTCCTTGAGTTGATCCATGGTTTGCGATGGCCTTCGGGGTTTCGACGGGGCTCGTCTGGGAGGTGTTCCGGTCGGGACTCGGCTCGGGAGCGCCGGGCCCGGCCCACCACGATCGCGGGCCGAGCCGCCAGCGCGGGGCGTCAGTCACTTGGGCGTCCCCGGCGCGGGGGTCGCGACCGGAGCCACTGCACCCGGGGTGCCCGGAGCCGCCGCGGCGTTGGCGGCCACCGCCTGTTTGCTCAGGGCGCTCGTCAGCTCCTGCGACTGCTTGCGCGAGAGGGCCTCGAGGTCCGACTCCCTCGGCATGGTGACCGCCGACTTGTTCTTCTCCGCCTCCGTGACATCCTTGACGATCGCTTCCAACTTCGTCCTCAGATCGTCGGGCGTTTTGGGCATCTCCTCGGGCTTGGGCGGCTGCCAGACGAACTGGATTAGGAAGTCGGTGCGGGTCAGGGTGGTCAAATTCTTCTTGGCCGCGTCACCCAGCGGGCCCATCATCCCCGCGCCCATCATCCCCGAGTTCATCATCCCCGTGCCCATCATCCCCGGGCTCGACAGGCCCGCGCCCATCATCCCCGGGCTTGACGCGCCGCTGCTCCCCCCTTCCGTGGTGGCTGGGGGCGTGGCGCGGGCGAGGATCGGCACGGCGGTGTTTGTCAGGCCGTTGGTCACGGTCCCCTTCTCGGCCGTCCACTTCGAGTCGATCAACATCCAGCGCAGGGCGGCGGCCTTGACTCCGTGAAGCCGCAGATCGGGAGTCATCAGGCTCGGCAGGATCTTCCGGGTGAGGTAGGGATACGGGCCGAGCACGGTCCTCTGATTTTCCAGCAACCGCAATTCCTCGGGCGTGGGGAGCGGGTTGTAGTGGTGGCCGATGATCTGGACGATCCACCCCTCGCCGCTGGGCGGGTTGGCACGGTCGTACGGGTGCATCAGGTTCTTGGCAAGCTCGGGGAGCGTGTCGAACCACTCGGCCTTCACGTCGTTGCGGTAGACCGGCTTGATCGCATCGACGTGGACCCGGAGCCGATCGAGCTTCGGCTGGTCGGTCGGCTTGTTCGGGTCGAGATGGAAGTCCCTGACCGGGTCGGGAAGGTAGGCGTTGATCATCTTGAGGAACGAGGGCCACTTGCCGCGGTTGGCCGGATCGATGACCAGCGACTTGCCCTCGTGGAACTTGCTGTCCCACGCGGCCTTGGCCGCGTCGTACTGCGACTGGAAGTTGGCGCCGGTCTGCGAGACGCTCCTGGCCCGCTGGACGGCCTGCTTAAACGGCTCGTTGGCCACCGTGGCCAGGACGCGGTAATCGCCCAGGACAAACAGGCCCGAGAAGCCGAGCATCAGCAGGGCCGAGGCCGCCAGCGCCCACGGTTTCTTGGCGCGGATCAGCCGGACCTGCTCGATCTCGGGCGGCAGTAGGTTCGTCCGCAAGCCGCTTCGGTTCAGGCCCTGGATGCCCAGGCCGTAGGCGACGGCGAACGACGGCAGGTTCTCCTGGAACTGCGGCGCCGTCTTGACGTCGTCGCCGACCAGCCTGGTGAACCCCTCGAGCTTCTCGACCTCGCGGCTCAGATTCTGCTGGAGGAACTTCTGGAGGCCGGGGAGCTTGAACCCGTTGCCCAGGCCGATGACCTTGGTGATCTTGGCGGTGCGGTTGACGCTCGCGTAGAAGCCGATCGAGCGGTTGATCTCACTGGCCAAGTCGTTGAAGACGCCGCGCATCGCGGTGAAGATCGAGCGCGGGTCGGGGGCCTTCGTGGCGTTCCGCTTCAGGTGCTCGGCCTTGGCGAACGTGAGCTTCAGCTCTTTGGTCAAGGCGCGCGTGAAGTGATTGCCGCCGATCGGCACGTTGCGCTGCCAAATTCGGGTGCCGTCGGTGATGATCAGGTCGGTGTTGTCAGCGCCGATGTCGAGCAGGACGATCGAGCCCTTCTCGCCCTTCTCGTCCTCGGCCCCTTCCGGCTTCGGTGCTTTGATCTGGTCGAACGTGATGAAGTTGTAGAGGGCGATCGGCCCCATCTGAACGATATCGACCTCGATCCCGGCGACCCGGAACGGCAGGATGGCCCGGTTGATCTGGTCGCGCTTCAGCGCGAACAGGCCGACCTCGGCCATCGTGAAGCCCTCGTCGCCCTTCTCCTCGTCGTCGCCGATCTGCTGATAGGCCCAGACGACCTCCTCCAGCGCGAACGGGATCTGCTGTTTCGCCTCGAACTTGACGATGTCGGGGATGCGCTTCTTCTCGACCGGGGGGAGCTTGACGAACTTGACCAGGCCCGCCTGACCCGGCACGGAGATCGCGACCTTGCACCCCTTCAGCTCGTTCCGCTCCAGGAAGGTCTCGAGCGCCTCGCGGACCAGTTCGTCGGGGTTGGCGTCAGTCTGGCTGAGAATCTTGGGGTACTCGACGTAGTCGAAGGCTTCGGCCGTCACCGTGTCGGGCGACTCGCCCGGGACGAGCTTCAGCGCTTTGAGTGCGGCCTGGCCAATATCAAGCGCCCAGACGGGCTGGATCTTCGCCATGCGATCAATCTCCTGTTGCGCCCCAGCGGCGCCTCATCGCAGGTCGTCAATAATTCTACAGCGCCAGGTTGACTCGCTGATATCGCCGCAAGTATTTCTTTGCTAGCAAGTTACGATCGAATAAACTAAGTTATAATCGAAATCCGCCAATATGACTTAGGTCTTTCAGCCCATCGAACTTACGTCAATAACATCAGTCGGACTTAGCGCTGTAGTAATAATCGCAGATCTCAATAGATAGAGGAATCTCGCAAGCCCAGCCGAGAGGGGCCGGATGGGCACCCATCCAGAGGCAGTTGGCCGAACGGCCTGAGAGTGGTCAACGCTAGCACACGGATTCACCCAACGTCAACGTGACGCGATCTCGGCGGACGCCGGAATTCGCCGAACCAACGAGGATCATGGGCAGAGGCTCGGAAAGGGATTCGGACGGCGTCGGTCCCGGCGTCGGGGTTTCCAGAAGATTGGACGCCGGCACTGTCCCGGGAGTTCCGCAACCCGCCGGAATTCTCCCGGACTCGGGCCCAGGCGCCGCGACGTCCGCCGACCCCCATCAGCAATCCGACAACCGTCAACGACCAGTGCGAGGGACGGAAACGGGCCGACCGGCCGTGGCCGGGGCGGGAGCGGACTCGGGCTCGGGACGTGGGCGGGGCAGACGGGGACGGCCGGCGACGTCGGCGGGGGTGGGGGCCGGGGTCTCCTCCACCACCTCGACCCGGAAGTCGTCGAAGTTCGCCTCGCCGTAGCCGGCCAGCCCGAGAGTGACGGTCAGCTCGCCGTCGGCCGGGGCGCGGCGGTACAGGATCACCTTCGAGAACTCGACGATCGAGTCCTGCCAGCGGAACTGGAGCGGCTCGCCCCCGATCGAGTCGCGGACGATGACGCCCCCCATCCCCCGGGGGGTGATGTTGAGCGGTCGATGCACCCAGATCGAGATCCGGAAGAACTGGCCGGTCCGGACCTGGACGGCCGGCGAGCGCACCGCCGCGATGGGAAAGTCGAGGTAGGGGGGGAGCGTGTCGCTCGACCTCTTTTCGGCCGGCTCGACGGCCACCCGAAGCGCCCGCTTCCGGCCATCCCGACTGTTATCCACGACGCTGATCGTGGACTTGATGCCATCGATCTGGTAGCTCTGGTTGACCCAGCCGGCTTGTTTCAGCGACTTGTCATCGTCGAACGACCCGCTCGGGACGAGGTTCTGGCTGAACGACGTCTTACGCATCCAGTCCACCCAGAGATAATGCTGGGGCAGGGTGTTGAACGCGACGCAAGGGGGACTGGCCACCGGGAGGACCAGCCGGCCGGGCTTCTTCTTCTTGCGCGACAGCTCGGTGATCCGGTTGGCGTTGGCGCGGGTGAGCTTGGGGGGCCGGTCGTCCTCGGGCGGGGCACTGACTTTGATCATCGCCTCGACGGCCTTCTTCCAGTGGGCGGACATCAGGATGCGCAAGGGGCGGCTGGCGCGGCGGGCCTCGTCCCAGGCGAGCTGGTAGTCCTCGCGCTCCTGCGCCGCGCGGGCCGACTTGATGCTCTCGATGGCCTTGTCCAGCAGGTCGGCCTCCTCGTTGGGCGGGGAGGTGCCAGGCTGGAGCGGCGGGGTCTTCGGGTCGTTCTCGTCGAAAAGCCGGTGGCCATCGGCGATCAGCCGGCCGTTAATCTCGGAGACCAACTGATACTGGAGCTCGGCCTGCTCGATCGCCAGGCTGACGGCCATGGGCCGGACGCGGGCGACCTCCATCTCGATCCGTTCTTTCAGGGCCACGTCGGTCGTGACTAGGATCAGGGCCGTCTGGCCGAATTCGGGGAGGTTGATCCGGGTCCCGCCGGGGACGCGCTCGCGTTCGAGCGGGCGGACCCCGCCGGGACGGATCTCGAACGCCTGCGCCGACTCGCGCGCGGGGACCGTGATCTTCAGGTCGTTCATCGCCGACTGCGGGGGCTGAAACTGGGCGTCGGGGATGTAGTCGCCCACCAGGAGCAAGCTCCCGCGACGGTCGAGCGTGTCGATCGCGGCGACCCGGATGCCGGGCAAGGCGGCCTGTTCTTTGGTGATCGGCGGCCTGGCGTTGACCAGCATCGTGCCCGGCGACGGCAGAGCCGGCGGGTCGGACGGATAGGTCTCGTAGAGCAGGATCGGGTCGGACCCCTGCGCGAGGATCGACTGGAACAGGTCGATCTCCTCGTTGAGCAGGGCCATCTCGATGAGCAGGACCCGCCCGGCGGCGGTGCGGGTCAGGTCGGCGTCGGCCCGGTAGCCGATGGCCCGGTAGCCGGCCGAGAGCGCCAGGTACGTGTTGAGCCGGAGCTGCTCGGGCTGGACACGGAGGAACCCCCAGGCGGGGGGGACGTCCTGGCCCCAGATGGCGGTCTGCACGACCGGCGGCGGCGTGGCGGCGATCCAGGCGCAGAACAACCCCCCAGCGTTGCTCTTGATCGTCAACGCCCGCCGCTGGGTCAGGAAGTGATAGCTGTCGAGCGGGCTTTGGGCCGAGCCCCACATGCTGGGGCGAATCCCGAGGATATCAAGGTTCTGGGGCGCCCGGGCATACTTCGGCAGCTCGCCCTCGACGGTCGCGGTCGTCAGGTGCGAGAAGTCCTTGGGCAGGCAGCGGAAGCCCGAGACGATCGCGCGGACCCGCTCCAGCTCGTCCTGGCGGACCCGGAGGTCGGGCGCGTGCCCCAGCCGCTCGCCCAGATTCCAGAACGCGACCGAGTCGCGGTAGGGGTATGAGGCCGCCGCCTCGAGCACCTCGGCCGGCTCCGGGGCCGGGCCGCCGGGCGGACCGGCGAGCGAGGGCATCAGCAGGAAGCCCCGCTGGATCGCGTCGCGAATCCGATCGGCGTCGGCGTGGACGCCCTCGGCCAGCACGTCGAACCCCGCGCTCCGGAGCGCGGCGACGTCGGCCCCCGGCGCGTCGATGATCGTGGCGACCCAGTCGTACCCATTCCGACGCAACCGGTTCCGATCGAGGCGGACCGGCGCGGAGCCGGCGGCCGACGGCCGCGCGTCCTTCGCGTTTTCCTCGGCCTTGGGCGTCGCCGGCGCGTCGGACCGGGGCAGGGCGTGGGCGGCGACCAGCTCCGGGGCGACCGGCGCGACGGTCAGCTCGTCGAGGAAGACCTCCGACTCGCCCTCGCCGCCGAACAGGTTGACCACCAGGCCGTCGAGGTAGACCCCTTCCAGGCTGACTGGCCGTCGGGTCGAGGCCCGGAGCACGCGCGCCTGCCGCTCGATCGACGGCCGCATGCCGACCAGTTCGAGCCGCTGCCAGCGATCGACGTTCTCGTAGATCGTCCCCGGCACCAGGACGAACGAGGGCTGCCCGGTGTCGGGGTCAGTGTCGGCCGGCAGGATCACCCGCCCGTAGATCCGGACTCCGGCCCGCTTCGATCGGACGTAGAGGCTCGCCCGCAACTCCTCCAGCACGGGGACTTTGGGCAGCGCATAGCTGTAATAAAACGAGCTGCCGGGCCCGGCACGGAACAGGAACCGCTCGGAGAGCCGCCCGTCATGCGCGGCCAGGGGCGAACGCTCCTGGGCCAGCAGGTTGACCGTGGCGTCGGTCTGCTCCTGACGCCAGACCGGGCGCGGCGACTCGAAATCGTCGCGGATCGCGTTCGCCACCTCATCCGCGCCCCGGAGCGAGAGAGTCGAGGCCGCCAGCACCGCGGCGGACGCCAGCAGGACGATGGTACGACCGTGAAGCATGGGCACGAGACCTCCCTGTCCTCGGGCCAGCGTCAATCCTGGAACGCGGGGCCGGCTCGTCGTGGCGCGGTCCTCCGCCCCCGGCGACCGATCGTAGCGGCAAGCCGCCAAGTCGGAAAGGCCAAAGGACTCAGGCTGGGGCTTTGGTCGAGCAGCACGAAAATTGGTCGCCTCGTGTGGCAATTGACAAGCTGTACATTATGGGAAAAGCAACTGAGTTCACGCGAACGATTTCCCGCAGATATCAAATCTTACCCAGCACGCGAAATTCGGATGATCCGAAGTCTTTGGCCAGTATTTCATGATAGAGTTGCCTGACCCCTTTTGATGAGGAACATCGATGAGCTACGCAACATATGGGACCGCAGCGCCATTGGGTGAGACCTTGCCGGCCGAACTGGTCCAGTTGAGGGAGTGGGTCCAGGCGCAGCCCGAGGAGGTTCGGGCGGAGCTGGAACCCCTGGTGGCTGAGGTGGTGGAGGAGGCCCGATTCCGGAGCCGCGTCCTTTCCGTCGCGCGGGACGCCCTGGAGCAGATG
>JBKOZB010000035.1:0-9685 GCA_046744225.1 Planctomycetota bacterium
CGGGGGTAGGAACTGGTACCGTGCCCCCGGCTATGGTAAAACCCCGCGGAGGCGGTACGACAACCACGAGGCGCGAAGGTGGCGGAACTACGATGAAAGTTCACGAATACCAAGCCAAGGAGCTGCTCAAGGCCGCCGGGGTTGCGATCCCGGCCGGGATCGTCGTCACAAAGTCCGAGGAGGCGGCCTGGGCCTACGACCAACTCGGCGGCGGTCTGATCGTGGTCAAGGCCCAGGTCCACGCCGGAGGCCGAGGCAAGGGGGTCGCCATCGGACCCGACGCCGACCGCGCCGAGGCCCTGGAGATCGCCAGCGGGCGCAAGCCGAGGCCCGAGGGATGGGCCAAGGGCGTCCAGCTTGTCCAGTCGCGCCAGGCCGCTGTCGAGGCCGCCGCCAGCCTGCTCGGCAAGACGCTCGTGACCTATCAGACCGGGCCCGATGGGCAGACGATCTCGAAGGTGCTCGTCACCACCGGCCACAAGATCGCCCGCGAGCTGTACCTCGGCATGGCGATCGACCGCGCCCTCCAGTGTCCCGTGCTGATGGCCTCGACCGAAGGGGGCGTCGAGATCGAGACCGTCGCCCGCCAGACGCCCGAGAAGATTCACCGCGAGCCGATCGACGTCGGCCTCGGACTCGCGAGCTTCCAGGCCCGCAAGATCTGCAAGGCCCTCGGCCTGACCGGCGAGACGGCCAAGAAGGGCGAAATCTTCTTCAAGCGCTTCGTGCAACTCTTCCTCGAGAAGGACGCCTCGCTCGCCGAGGTCAACCCCCTGATTGTCACCGAGGCGGGCGACGTCCTGGCGCTCGACTGCAAGCTCAACTTCGACGACAACGCGCTGTTCCGCCACCCCGACGTCGCCGAAATGCTCGACGTCACCGAGGAGGACCCCGCCGAGCTCCGCGCCGGCCAGAGCGGCCTGAGCTACGTCAGCCTCGACGGCAACATCGCCTGCCTCGTCAACGGCGCCGGGCTGGCGATGAGCACCATGGACCTGATCAAGTACCACGGCGGCGAGCCAGCCAACTTCCTCGACGTCGGCGGCGGCGCGAGCAAGGACCAGGTCCTCGAAGGCTTCCGCATCTTGCTCAGCTCGCCGAACGTCGAGGCGGTGCTCGTCAACATCTTCGGCGGCATCATGATGTGCGACGTCATCGCCTCGGCCCTCCTAGCGGCCTACAACGAGCTCGACTTCCGCGTCCCGCTGGTCGTCCGCCTCGAAGGGACCAACGTCGAGGCCGGCAAGAAGCTCCTCGAAGAGAGCGGCCGCAAGATCATCACCGCGTCTGGGTTGACGGACGCCGCGCAGAAGGTCGTCGCAGCAGCTAAGAGAGCGGCGTGATTCCTTCATTATTGATGGAGTCTACGGGTATGCCGCTAACGGCCGTTTTCATGAAGGTCCCGGAAGGCTACATCGGTTTAGTGGAAGAACTCCCCGGGGCCAACACCCAGGGCGACACGCTAAAAGAAGCGAGAGAAAACCTCAAGGAGGCCGTCGCGCTCGTGCTCGAAGCGAACCGCGGGTTGGCCGAAGAATCGATCCGAGGCCAGGATGTGATCCGCGAGCCACTTTCGATCCCCGTGGCATGAAACGGATCAACCTCATCCGCCACCTGTTCGCCCATGGCTGCGCGCTCCTTCGCGAAGGAGGCAATCATTCAATCTACGTCAACCGCGCAGCGCAAAGGGTGACGGCCGTCCCGTGACATCGCGAGATCAATGACTTCCTGGCGCGGAAAATCTGCCGAGATTTGCAGGTCCCCGAACCTTAACCGCTCGTGAGCGTTCCCTATGAGCATCCTCGTCGACAAGAACACCCGCCTCATCTGTCAGGGCATCACCGGCAAGGCGGGAGCTTTCCACTCCGAGCAGTGCCGCGACTACGGGACGAACCTCGTCGGCGGGGTGACGCCCGGCCGGGGGGGCGGGACGACCCTCGGCGTGCCCGTGTTTGATACGTGCCATGAGGCCGTGAAGGCCACCGGGGCCAACGCGACGATGATCTTCGTCCCGCCGCCGGGCGCGGCCGACTCGATCATGGAGGCGGCCGATGCCGGGATCCCGCTGATCGTCGCGATCACCGAGGGGATTCCCGTCCTCGACATGGTCCGGGCGATGACGTACCTCAAGGCACATCATCCCGGTGTCCGCCTGATCGGCCCGAACTGCCCGGGGGTCATTACACCGGGGCAATGCAAGATCGGGATCATGCCGGGTTATATTCACAAGCCGGGACGGATCGGCGTCATCAGCCGCTCGGGGACGCTCACCTATGAGGGGGTCTGGCAGCTCACCGACCTCGGGATCGGCCAGAGCACCTGCGTCGGGCTCGGTGGTGACCCGGTCAACGGCACCGACTTCGTCGCGGCGCTCACGATGTTCGAGGCCGACCCCGATACCGACGCCGTTCTCATGATGGGCGAGATCGGCGGCAACGCCGAGGAGCAGGCCGCCGCGCTCAAGGCCGCCGGCCAGTTCACCAAACCGCTCGCCGCCTTCATCGCCGGCCAGACCGCCCCCCCCGGCAAGCGCATGGGCCACGCCGGCGCGATCATCTCCGGCGGCTCGGGCAAGGCGTCCGACAAGATCGCCGCGCTGGAGGCCGCCGGCATCCGGGTGGCCAAGAGCCCCGCCGACATGGGCGTCACCCTCCAGGCCGCGATGAAGGGATAAAAAGAGGATTCCCCACGAAGGCACGAAAGACACGAAGACCGACGGGAGAATCAGAGCAAGTCGAAGGACCGGACTTGGCTTGTCTTCCTTTGTGTCCTTGGTACCTTCGTGGTGAGCTTCTTCCGTCATGTTCGATCATTCGAACCCCTGGACGACGCTGGGCCGCCGGCCGATCTATGAGAACCCCTGGATCGCGGTGCGCGAGGACCAGGTGCTCCACCCCGACGGGAAGCCGGGCATTTACGGCGTCGTCCACTACAAGTGCCGCGCGATTGGGGTGTTGCCTGTCGATGGCGAGGGGCGGATCTGGCTCGTCGGCCAGTATCGCTACCCCCTGAACCAGTACTCGTGGGAGATCCCCGAAGGAGGCGGACCCGAACACGAGTCGCCCGAGGAGTCCGCCCGCCGCGAGCTACGCGAGGAAACCGGACTGGGCACGGGTCACCTCGAACTGTTGGCGGTTGCCCATCTGTCGAACTCGGTCAGCGACGAGGTCGCCTACATCTTCCGCGCGACCCAACTGACGCACGGCCCGAGCGAGCCCGAGGGGACCGAGCGGCTCCAAGTCCGGCACGTCGATTGGGACGAGGCCTGGGCCATGCTCCAGCGGGGCGAGATCACCGACTCGATGAGCGTCATCGCCCTCCTCCACGAGGCGCTCCGCCGCGCGGGGAATGGGGATGATAGATGACAAAGGGGACGATCTTCCCTCCTTTGTCATCTGCCATTCGTCATTCGCCATTGCGGATCAGTGCATCGCGGAGAAGAGGACGACTCTCTCCTTGCCCCCCTCGGCGAACGTGATCGGGATGTTCCAGACGTAGCTCTTGACCTGACAGAGGCTCGACCCCTCGTTGCAGACGAAGGCCGAGAGCGAGAGCTTGAGCGGGATCAACTGGCCGAGCTTGGCGGGCTCGGCCAGGGGGACGTCAATCGTGAACTTCGGTTTCGGCGATTTGAGCTTCTGGCCGGTCGGCGAGACACTGTCGGCGAGGACGCCCGACTTCTCTGGCGTCTCGACGAGGTAGGGCATCGGGGCGTCGGTATTGAGCTTGAAGCCGGTGGCCAGGTGGATCGTCACGTCGAGCGTGATCTTCTTGCCCGGGGCGACCTTGACGGTCGGGACGTTCACCACGGACACGTTCGGGAAGCTTGGGGCCCGAGTCGGGTGGGCCGGGGGCTTCAGCCCGCCGGGGTCGAGTGTCGTCACCGTCAAGGCGTTCAGGTCGACGGCGCGGATCTTGTGGTTGTTGGTGTCGGCGACGTAGAGGGTCGTGCCGGCGACGCTCAGGCCCCCCGGCTGGTAGAACTGGGGCGGCTTGTCGCTGTCGCCCGGCTCGTGGGTCCCGACCAGCGTCTTGACCGAGCGGGTCTTCGGGTCGTACACCTTGATCTTATTGTTGTAAGTGTCCGCGATGTAGAGCCGGCCGTTGTCGAAGGCGACACCGAGGCAGTGCTGGAGCCGGGCGTCACCCGCTCGGCCGTCGACGTCGTCGAAGGCGAAGAGGCTCTGGCCTTGGGGGAGATCGTGCGTCCCGACGAGCGTCGCGACCCGCGCCCCTTTGTGCGCGAGCGAGACCGAGCGGACGGCAGAGCCCTCCGAGTCGGCCACGAAGAGGTGCTGGTCACCGACGGCCAGCCCGCTCGGCTGCGCGAACTCCGCGGAACCGAGCGGCCCGTCGCCGATGTCCTCGCGGCCGGTGCCGGCCCAGACGCCAACCTGCTTCGATTCCAGGTCGTAGCGCCAGATCTGGTGCTGCCCGGCCATCGCGATCAGGAGCGCCCTCGTGCCGGGGACGTGGGCGACGTCCCACGGGCTGGTCAGGCTCGTCTTCGTGCCCAGGCCAT
Source organism: Planctomycetota bacterium (assembly GCA_046744225.1). GTDB lineage: Bacteria > Planctomycetota > Planctomycetia > Isosphaerales > Isosphaeraceae > JBKOZB01. The sequence goes on from JBKOZB010000035.1 coordinate 4,523, forward strand.
GCGCATCGGGGTGATGGGTCTGGTGGCCGGTCCCCGCGACGGTCATCACGGTCCGGGCCTTCAGGTCGACGGCACGAAGCGCGTGGTTCTCGGTGTCGGCGACGTACAACGTGTCATCGACCAGGCACATCCCCTGCGGCCGGTTGAACTGAGCCTTGGCGAAATCGCCATCAACTAGGCCCGCCCCGCCGTTGCCGATCGGCTTCGGGTCCTGGCCGTTCAGGCCGGCCATCACGATCCGGTTGTGGCCGGTGTCGGAGACGAACAGCCGCTTCCCCGCGGCGTCGGCCAGGACCTTGCCCGGGAAGAGCAGGGGTGTGTCGTCGGGCTTCTCGTTCTCGGGGAAGAATTTGATCGGCGTCTCGTTCAGTTCTCCCCTGGCCCGATACTTCTCGACCTGCTGTCCGATGTAGTGGTCAAGCGTCTCGAACGGCACCTCGCCCGATTGCCTCGCGATCGGTTCGCCGTGCGGCCCGAGGACCACCAGCGTCGGCCAGCTCTCGACGCCGAAGCGGTTCCAGATCCTCTGTTCGGCATCGTTGATGACCGGGTGCTTGATCCCGTACTCGCGGACCTTCATGCGGAGGTTCTCCGTATTTTGCTCGGCGAAGAACTTGGGGGTGTGGACGCCGATGACAACCAGGTCATTCTTGTACTTTTCCTCGAGCTTGGCCAGGGCGAGCAGGACGTGGTGGCAGTTGATGCAGCAGTAGGTCCAGAAGTCGAGCAGCACGATCTTGCCGTGCAGCTCTTCGAGGCGAATCGGCCCGGCCGTATTGAGCCAACCGACGCCTCCGTCCAGGTTCGGCTGCTCGAATTCCTGGAGGAACGCGGCCGGATGGATCAGCCCGCCCCCCCGCCGCCGGGGACCGTCGGCCTCGGAGGGTCTCCCGATCAGGAAGGCCCCGACCCCCGCGACCGATGCCATGACGACCAGACCCAACAGCCATCGTGCCCACGACTTCGGATGATGCATGCCACGACCTCTCGGGTGATAAGGGCCAGTGACGATCGAGGGATGAGTGCAAGTCACCTTCATTGTAAACGAGCGGAAGCGGCCCATGGATGGTTTTTTTATGCGGATCACCTGTTGCCACCCCACGCGGGCCCGCCGACTGGCACCTGGCCCATTCGCACGTTAAGATGTTGTGTAGGCTTGACGACGCGACGAGGGATCGCGGATCGGATCGCCGGGACCTTGGGCGAGGGTGCGAGGTATGGACAAGAGCTTGGTTGGTTGCAATGCGTCCTCCAAGCTGACCGACCCCTTCGGTGAGCTGAAGATCTTCGCCGGCCGGGCCAGCCGGGGCCTCTGTCAGTCGATCTGCGCCCAGCTCGGCACTGAGCTGGCGAAGTCGGAAACCATTCAGTTCAGCGAGGGGAACATCTTCGTCCGGGTCTTGGAGAACGTCCGGGGGCGCGACGTCTTCATCGTGCAGGGGACGGAGTTCCCGGTCAACGACAACTTCGTGGAGCTCCTCTTCTGGATCGACGCCTTCAAGCGTGCCAGCGCTCTGCAGGTCACGGCGGTGATCCCCTTCTTCTCCTACGCCAAGGGCGACAAGAAGGATGAGCCCCGCGTCTCGATCCGCGCTCGCGTCTGCGCCGACGCGATCGAGGCGGCCGGGGCTGACCGGGTCTTGACGATGGACCTGCACAGCCCGCAGATCCAGGGGTTCTTCAAGATCCCGGTCGATCACCTCTACGCGATGCCCGTGCTGGTCGATTACTTCCGGAAGAAGCAGATCCCCGACCTGGTCGTGGCCTCGCCCGACGTCGGTTTCGGCAAGCAGGCATACCAGTTCGCCGAGAAGATGCGGGCGCCGGTGGTCATCGGCAACAAGGTGCGGCACTCGCATGACGAGTCGGTTGAGATGCTCAACATCATCGGTTCGGTCGGGGGGAAGAACGTCCTGCTCGTCGATGACTTCACGGTCTCCGGCGGGACGCTCATCGAGATGGCCAAGGCCTGCAAGGAGCGCGGGGCCCGGGACGTCTTCGCCTGCGTCTCGCACGGGGTCTTCTCGAAGGGCTCGGCCGAGAAGCTCGCCAGGAGCCCGATCAAGGAGCTGGTCCTGACCGATACGATCACCCACCGCGCCGAGCCGCTGGCCCCGTGCTGCAAAGTGATCAGCGTGGCGGGCTTGTTCGCCGAGGCGATCCTCTCGATCCACCGCCGCGAGAGCGTCAGCCGTCTGTTCAACTTCTGAGAGCCGATGGCGGGCGGATGGCAAATGACAAATGGCAGATGACAAATGGCGGGTGGCAGGTCGGCTCCCTCTGTCATCCACCATTTTCCGTTTGCGATTCGTCATCTTCGCTTACGTTGACTTCGGGGGGGTGGCTGCCTAGCATAACTGAAGATTCATTTCGAACGACGCGCCGGTTCGTCCACCTCTCGGAGTATGCAGCAATGGCGAAGGAGCGACCCCGGATCTTGGGCGAACTGAGGGCAAGTGGGTATCGTCACGAGTCGGTCAAGGACGAGATGCGGCGCAATCTGATCGCCAAGATCCGGGCGGGCGAGGTGCTCTTTCCCGACATCCTCGGCTACGAGGAGACCGTCTTCCCCCAGGTCCAGAACGCCATCCTCTCGCGGCACGACATGCTCTTCCTGGGTCTCCGCGGCCAGGCCAAGACCCGGATGCTCCGCCAGCTTGTCCGCCTACTCGACGACGCCATTCCGATCGTCGCCGGGTCGGAGATCAACGACCATCCTTATGAGCCCCTCTCGAAAGAGGCGCGCGACCGGGTCGCCGCGATGGGCGACGACACGCCGATCGACTGGGTCGGCCGCGAGGCGCGCTATCAGGAGAAGCTGGCGACGCCGGATGTGACGATCGCCGACCTGATCGGCGAGATCGACATGATCAAGCACGCCGAGGGGCGCTATCTCTCGAACGAGCTGACGATGCACTTCGGCCTGATCCCCCGGACCAACCGCGGAATCTTCTGCATCAACGAGCTGCCCGACCTCTCGCCCAAGATCCAGGTCGGCCTGTTCAACGTCCTCGAAGAGCGCGACATCCAGATCCGCGGCTATCCGGTCCGGCTGAGCCTCGACCTCTGCATGGTCTTCTCGGCCAATCCCGAGGACTACACGAACCGGGGCCGGATCGTCACGCCCTTGAAGGACCGAATCGGCTCAGTCGTCCGCACGCATTACCCGCTCACGCGCGGGCTGGGGATCGCGATCAACGAGCAGAATGCCTGGCTCGACCGCGACGGCGGCACGCTGGCCGTTCCGCGCTACATCAAGGAGGTCGTCGAGGAGGTCTCGCGGCTGGCCCGGTCGTCGCCGCACGTCAACCAGGCGTCGGGGGTCTCGGTCCGGATGTCGATCGCGAACCTGGAGAACGTCGTCTCGAACGCCGAGCGGCGGGCCCTGCTCAACCGCGAGCGCTGGATCGTCCCGCGGGTCGCCGACCTGATGCACCTGGCGGCCAGCTCGCGCGGCAAGATCGAGCTGACGATGACCGAGGACGAGGGGAACGAGGACAAGCTGATTACCCGGATCGCCGACGAGGCGGTCAAGAACGTCTTCGCCGAGCACCTCGACGCCCGCGAGTTCCGCGCGGCGGTCGATTACTTCGAGTCGGGCCGGGGCGTCGAGCTGGGCGACACGCTCTCCTCGCGCGAGGTGCTCGAACGGATCGAGAAGGTCCCCGGCCTGCGCAAGCGGGCCGACGAGCTGGCCCGCGCGATGACCCCCGGCCTCTCCGACCCCGAAGCGCGCGACGCCGCCGTCGCCAGCGCCGCCGAGTTCATCCTCGAAGGGCTCCACGTCCACAACAAGCTGAACAAGTCGGTCAAGGCCGGCGCGGTGGCTTACAAGCGCTGACCGACGAGGACTTCGACCCGATGGCGCTCTACGAATATTCGAAGTGGGACGGCTCGCAGGCGTTACAGCCCCAGTCGGCCGACATGGTCTTCGACCAGCTCTCCGAGTACCTGCTCCAGTACGGCGACCAGGTCCTGCGGAACCTCGATCACCCGGAAGACGACGACCAACCCGACGTCCTCGAACTGATCCAGAAGGAAGGGCTGATCGAGCGCGACACCGAGGGCCGCTGGGCGATCACGCCCAAGGGCGTCCGGCGCATTCAGCAGAACGCGCTGACGGACCTGTTTCAAACCTTCCAGCGCGACGCGGTCGGCAAGCACGACTCGCCCCAGAAGGGCGAAGGGGCGGTCCGCCTCGAAGACTCGCGCCCGTACCTCTACGGCGACTCGCTGGCCAACCTCGACATGCACGAGACGCTCAAGAACGCCCTGATCCGCCAGGGCGGCGGCCTGCCGATCCACCTGAAGTACGAGGATTACGTCGTCCACGAGACCGAGTACCAGACCCGGTGCGCGACGGTCGTGCTGATCGACATGAGCGGCTCGATGGGCCGGTTCGGTAAGTACGCCATGACCAAGAAGGTCGCGCTGGCGCTCCAGGCGATGGTCCGGGCACAGTACCCGCAAGACAGTTTGCAGCTGGTCGGCTTCTACACATACGCTAACCCGATGACCGAGCGCCAGTTGCTCAACTCGGCGCCGAAGCCCGTGAGCCTGTTCGACAGCCGCGTCCACCTGCGGTTCGACCTCGACAACCCGCCGAGGTGGGCCCCGCAGCACTTCACCAACATCCACGCCGGCCTCCGGCTGGCGCGCGGCCTCCTGATGCGCCAGGGGGCCCAGAACAAGCAGATCATCGTCATCACCGACGGCGAGCCGACCGCGCACATCGAGGGGCGCGAGGTCGTGTTGATCTATCCACCGTCGGAAAAGACCGCGCTGCACACGCTCGCCGAGGTCCGCCGCTGCGCCTCGGCCGGCATCCGCGTGTCGAGCTTCGCGCTGATCGAGGACTACTTCTACCTCGGCCTGGTCAACTTCGTCGAGGAGATGGCCCGCGTCTCGCAAGGCGTCGCCGCTTACTGCTCGGCCGACGACCTGGGCAAGTACGTCTTCGACAGTTTCGTCGGCGGCCGCCGCACCCGGCGGATGAGCCACTGAAGAAATCGACTCACCACAAAGGCACACAGGACACAAAGAAAAGAAATACAAGGAAAATTTAAATTTCAAATTTAACATTATAGATTTTTTATTATCATTTTCTTTTCTTCTTTAGGCTTTCACAGCCGGATCGGAATTGGAGGTCGCGTCCGCCTGGGG